>NZ_CP077076.1:300000-572500 GCF_019139895.1 Pseudomonas fakonensis
GCCGGCGCTGCTGGACATCATCCGCTACCTGTTCGTCTCGGCCATGACCACGGTGTCGGCGGCGATCTTCCTGTACAGCCCCGACACCATCCTTGCCGCCGTCGCCGTGCTGAACATGGACGATGCCGGCAACGTCGGCGGCGCTGCCGCCATGTCCACCTTGATTCTGCTCACCAGTGCCGGCGCCTCGCTGCTGCTGGCCGCAGCTTCGCGCGGCCTGTTGCGCCGCTCCCAGGCCTGGCGCCAGCGCGCCCCCGGCCATTGACCGACTGCCCAACCCATAGGAAACGCATCATGTTCAAGCCTTTCGCACTTGCCGCTGCCGTATCCGCCGTGTTCAGCCTGCAGGCCTCGGCCGCCACCCAGCTGACCGTCTACACCGCCCTGGAAGCCGAGCAGCTCAAGAGCTACAAGCAGGCCTTCGAAAATGCCAACCCGGACATCGAGATCAAGTGGGTGCGCGACTCCACCGGCATCATCACCGCCAAGCTGCTGGCCGAGAAAGACCGCCCGCAGGCCGATGCCGTGTGGGGCCTGGCCGCCTCCAGCCTGGCCATCCTCGACCAGAACGGCATGCTCGAAGCCTACGCGCCGAAGGATCTGGGCAAGATATCCGGCAATTACCGCGACGCCGCCAACCCGCCGGCCTGGGTGGGCATGGATGTGTGGGCTGCAACCATTTGCTTCAACACCGTCGAAGCCGAAAAACAGGGCCTGAGCAAGCCGGTGAGCTGGCAGGACCTGACCAAGCCTGAGTACAAGGGCAAGATCGTCATGCCCAACCCGGCCTCGTCGGGCACCGGTTTTCTGGATGTGAGCGCCTGGCTGCAGACCTTTGGCGAACCCCAAGGCTGGGCCTACATGGACGCCCTGCACCAGAACATCGGCCAGTACGTTCATTCCGGCTCCAAGCCGTGCAAGCTGGCGGCTGCCGGCGAGTTCCCGATCGGTATTTCGTTCGAGTACCCGGCCGTGCAGCTCAAGCGCCAGGGCGCGCCGCTGGATATCGTGCTGCCCAAGGAAGGCCTGGGCTGGGAAATCGAGGCCACTGCGCTGATCAAGGGCTCGCCCAAGGTCGATGCGGCCAAGCGCCTGGCTGATTTTTCGGCAAGCCCGGCCGCCATGGAGCTGTACAAGGAGAACTTCGCGGTACTGGCCGCCCCGGGCATCGCCAAGCCGCAGACCGAGCTGCCGGCGGACTACGAGCAGCGGCTGATCAAGAACGACTTCGCCTGGGCCTCGAAGAACCGCGACCAGATCTTGAGCGAGTGGCGCAAGCGTTATGACGGCAAGTCGGAGAAAGTCGCCCAGCAGTAACGGCCTCATCGCCGGCAAGCCGGCTCCTACAGGGGTTCGCAGTCCTTGTAGGAGCCGGCTTGCCGGCGATTTTCACAGGAGCATGCAATCGATGCGCAACCCTGAACAGATCATCCAGGACACCTTCGCCCTCTACCACCAGCATGGCAGCGCCGACTACATCGGCGAAGCCATCACCCAGCTCGAACACATGTCTCAGGCCGCGCAACTGGCCATGGCCGAGGGCTTTGATGACGAGGTGGTGCTGGCGGCGTTCTTCCACGACATCGGCCACCTGTGCGAAGGCGAGCCTATGGGCGGCTTTGGCGTGGCCAGCCACGAGCGCATCGGCGCCGAGTACCTGCGCCGGGCGGGCTTCAGCGAGCGCCTGGCGCGGCTGGTGCAATACCACGTCGAGGCCAAGCGCTACCTGACCTTGCGCCAGCCCGGCTATTACCAGCGCTTGAGCGAGGCCAGCCGGCGCACCCTGGCGTATCAGGGCGGGGTGATGAACGACGCCGAGGCCGATGCGTTCGAGCGTGACCCGCTGTTTGCCGTGAGCCTGCGCATGCGTGAGTGGGATGAAATGGCCAAGGAGGTGGGGGTGGCGCTGGTGGATTTTGAAGTGCTGAAGGCCAAGGCTTTGGCGTTGCTTTGATTTTTGCTCGCGGCAAGGCCGCTTCCCACAGGGATCGTGTTAGGTCAATGGGTTGGAGTTTTTTGGCGGTAGGGCCCTAAAGCTCCACGACCAGTTTCTCCAACTGCTCCTGGCGCTCCGCCTGATTCACCTTGGCCCCCGGGTTCAACGTCGACCACTGCGGATGCGCCCGGGCCTTGCCCAGCGCCTCGGGCAACTTGCCCTCACGCCAGGCCTTCTCATCCACGGCCCCCAGCCGAATGCTGTCCTGCGCTGCATGCCCGCGCCCCTCCAGCGCCACCATCAACTGCTGCTGACGCAACGCCAGCAAGCGCAGCACCGTGTCATCCACGGTCAGCTCGCGCTTGCCCTTGAGCTTGCCCAGCAACCGCGAGCCATAGTTGCGCGCGGTCTGCACCGCGCCCCCGGCAATCGCCCCGGCCAAGGCCGCGGCACCTAGCGTCAGGCCACCCACCAGCAGGTCCACCCCGGCGCCCGCTGCCGCACCGGCCGCCACCCCGCTGCCCAGGCGCACGCCCAGCAGCTTGAGGGTTTCCGGGTTGAACAAGTCATCGCCCCAGCGCCCGTCGAGCAGCGGCAGGTCGCAGGCTTGCGCGTCCTCGCGGCGGAACGCATACAGCTTGAGCAGCGCCTCCACGCAGCGTTGCTCGCGCTGGCGCACGTCCTGGCGCAGCGCCTCGACGGCGCGGGCTTCGGTAGCAGGCTCGGCCTCGACGCTGCGCCGGCAGGCGGCGCAGTCCAGCAGCAGTTCGGCAATCAGCCGCTTGCCGCTGTGCCGGCGCGCCTCGCGCTGGGCCTGCTGGTCGTCGATCAGCCGTTGCAGGGCCGGGCGGGCGTCTTCCAGCAGCAGCGCCAGGCTTTCGTACAGGCGTCGCTCGCCGTCCTCGGGCGGCGCCACGCTGTCGAAGCGCACCAGCGCATGCAGGCCCAGGCGCGCCAGGGCCTCGCGCCACTGCGGTTCGCGCTGCGAATCACTGGCGACGAAGTTGAGCACCGGCAGCAACGGCTTGCCGCAGCTGGCCAGCACCTCCAGCTCGTCGCGGTACTTGGCCAGCACCGGCTCGCGGGCGTCGATCACGTACAGCCCGGCATCGCTTGCCAGCAACTGGCGCAGCACCTTGGCCTCCTGCTCGAAGCGCTGGCGCGCCTCGCTGCCCTGCAGAAAGCGCTCAAGCCGGGCCGGGCCGTCCAGCCGCTCGCCCGGGCGTTCCAGGCGTTCGAGGTAGTCGAGCAGGGCGATGGCGTCTTCCAGGCCCGGGGTGTCGTACAGCTCCAGCAGCGGCTCGCCGTCCACCGACAGCCGCGCCCCTTCGACATGCCGGGTGGTGCTGGGGCGGTGCGACACCTCGCCAAAGCCCACGTCGCGGGTGAGGGTGCGCAGCAGCGAGGTCTTGCCGACGTTGGTGTGGCCGACCACGGCCAGTTTCAGCGGCTCAGTCATGGCCATGCTCCAGCCAGGTCAAAGGCGAGGTGTCGGCGTGGGGCAGGCCGAGGCGGTCGAGGGCCTCGTGCCAGTCACCCAGGCGTGCGGCGTCGATGGCCTGGCCGGGCTCGGCCTGCAGCAGCCAGATACGCGTGGCGCCGGCATTGCGTGCCAGCTCCGCCAGCAGTGCCAGGCTGCCACGGTCGGGCGAGCGGCGCGGGTCGCAGGCAACCGCCAGGCGCGCAGGGGGGAAGCGGCTGAGCTGTTCCAGCAGCTTGTTGCGCGACTCGCGGCTGTCGAGCACGCCAGCGTTGGTGATGCCGTGGGGCAGGGCGGGCGGCCAGGGGCGCAGCTCGTCCAGCTCCAGGCCCACCAGCAGGGCGCCAGTGCTGGCGCTTTCCAGTTGGCCGGCGGCGAAATGCGGCAGGCTGTCGGGGGCGGCGTCCTGCACGCCGATCCGCTCGCTGCGCGGCATCAGCGCCTCACGCAATTGCGCGTAGCCGGGCAGGCTCAGGTCCAGCGTCAAGCGCTCGCGGCCCTGGCGCCAGCGCCACAGGCACAGCGCCGCCAGCGCCAGGCGCGGCAGCAGGCCGTACACCAGCACCACCCCCAGCAGCCAGCTGGCCCAGGCCTGGCGGGCAATATCCAGCGCCGGCAGGCTGGCGCCGCTGGCGCGGATCATCGCCTCGTCCGGCACGGCAAAACCCAGCAGCGAGGGCAGGGCGCCCAAAGCCTGGGTCAGGGTGATGAAGGGGTCGGCAGCCAGCAGGGTGGTTTCCCAGACAAAGCCATAGCGCCGGGTGGCCAGCAGCGCCAACAGCATGCCCAGGGCTGCCAGCATCGCCAGCAGCCACAGGCCGTGTACCAGCAGGCCGAGCAGCCAGCGGTTAAGGCGCTGGCGCTGCAACAGTACCAGCAATGCCGGCGCCAGTTGCGCGGCCTGGGCATCGCGGGCCAGGCGTTCGCTCAGCCACAGCCACACTCGGCCCAGTGCCGCGCCCTGTTCGCCTGCGAAGAAAAAGCCCAGGGCCCAGCCGACCAGCAACAGCAGGTTGAGCCCCAGCAGGCTACCCAGGGCCCAGAACACATTGACCGGGCGCTGCCCGTCGCCCAGCGCTGCCAGGCCCAGGCCGGCGCCGCTGAGCACGGCGGCGATCATCAACGCCAGCAGCGCCAGGCGCGCGCCCTGCTTCCAGTGGCGCAGGGCCTCGGCCATGCCGTCGCGTTCGGCCAGCCACAGCGCGCGGGCCTCGATGCGCGCCGCCAGGTCGCCGCCCTGCTGGCGGGCGCGGCGGTTGGCCTCCTGGTCCTCCAGGGGGCCGGCGTGTTCCTCGCGCAGGCGCACCGCTTCGGTGAGCCAGCGTTTGTCCAGTGGTGTGGGTGCAGTCACAGGGTCTTCCATTGCACAGGTCAGGGGGCAAGCATAACCCACGTGCCCGGTGCTATCCTCGCCGCCATGACTACCTCACTCCCCCTCAGCCTGATCGCGGCGCTCGCCGAGAACCGTGTGATCGGCATCGACAATTCCATGCCCTGGCACCTGCCGGGGGACTTCAAGTACTTCAAGGCCACCACCTTGGGCAAGCCGATCATCATGGGCCGCAAGACCTGGGATTCGCTGGGCCGGCCATTGCCCGGGCGGTTGAATATCGTGGTCAGCCGCCAGGCCGGGCTGCAGTTGCAAGGGGCCGAGGTGTTTGCCTCGCTGGAGGCCGCGCTGGTGCGGGCCGAGCAGTGGGCGCGCGCGCAAGGCGTCGACGAGCTGATGCTGATCGGCGGGGCGCAGCTTTATGCACAGGCGCTGGAGAAGGGGTTGGTGAGCCGTATGTACCTGACCCGGGTGGAGCTGTCGCCCGAGGGGGATGCGTGGTTCCCTGAGTTCGACAAGGCGCAGTGGGTGCTGGCTTCGAGCGAGGCGCAGGCTGAGGAAGGCAAACCTGCGTATCACTTCGAGGTGTGGGACAAGGCTTGAGATTGTAGGGGCTGCTGCGCAGCCCATCTCGACCGGACGGCGCCCCGGCAAGGCCGCCTCCCACAGGGGCCGTGGCGCATCTTCGAGACGAGATATCTGCGCGTCATTGCCGGCAAACGCGTGCCCCTGTAGGAGCCGGCTTGCCGGCGATTGGCCCTGTCAGGTATGGCTCAACGCGGCATGCTCATCCCCGGCCAGCACCTGCTGGTCGGTCTGCTTGAGCAACTGGCTGGTCACCACGCCTGCGGTCATCGAGCCGTTCACGTTCAACGCGGTACGGCCCATGTCGATCAGCGGCTCCACCGAAATCAGCAGCGCCACCAGCTCCACCGGCAGGCCCATGGCCGGCAGCACGATCAGCGCGGCGAAGGTCGCACCGCCGCCCACGCCGGCAACACCCGCCGAGCTCAGGGTGACGATGGCCACCAGGGTGGCGATCCACAGCGGGTCGAAGGTATTGATGCCCATGGCCGCCGCCACCATCACCGCCAGCATGGCCGGGTACAGGCCGGCGCAGCCGTTCTGGCCGATGGTGGTGCCGAACGAGGCACTGAAGCTGGCAATCGACTGCGGCACGCCCAGGCGCTGGGTTTGCGCCTCGATGTTCAACGGGATGCTGGCCGCGCTGGAGCGGCTGGTGAAGGCGAAGGTCAGTACCGGCCACACCTTGCGCAAGAAGCGCAACGGGTTGACCCCGGTCATGGCCTGGATCACCCCGTGCACCACGAACATCAGGCCCAGGCCGATGTACGACACCAGCACGAAGCTGCCCAGTTTGAGAATGTCTTCAAGGTTGGAGCTGGCCACCACCTTGGTCATCAGCGCCAGCACGCCGTAGGGGGTGAGCTTCATCACCAGGCGCACCAGGCGCATCACCCAGGCTTGCAGCACGTCGATGGCCGACAGCGCGCGCTCGCCCTTGTCCTTGTCATCCTTGAGCAGTTGCAACGCAGCCAGGCCCAGGAACACGGCGAAGATCACCACGCTGATGATCGAGGTCGGCTTGGCCCGGGCCAGGTCGCCCACCGGGTTGCTGGGGATGAACGACAGCAGCAGTTGCGGGATGTTGAGGTCGGCAACCTTGCCTGCGTAGTCGCTGTGGATGGCTTGCAGGCGCGCGCTTTCCTGTGCGCCGGCCACCAGACCCTCGGCGCTCAGGCCGAACAGGTTGCTCAGCACAATGCCCAGCAGCGCGGCGATGGCGGTGGTCAGCAGCAGCGTGCCGATGCTCAGCACGCTGATGCGGCCCAGGCTCGAGGCGTTGTGCAGGCGGGCCACGGCGCTGAGGATCGAGGCGAAGATCAGCGGCATGACGATCATTTGCAGCAGGCCGACGTAGCCGTTGCCGACCAGGTCGAGCCAGCCGATGGTGGCCTTGAGTACCGGGTGGCCGGCGCCATAGATGCTGTGCAGCACCAGGCCGAAGCCGACACCCAGGGCCAGGCCCAGCAGCACTTTCTTGGCCAGGCTCCAGTCGGTGCGGCCGGTTTGCGACAGGCCCAGCAACAGCGCCAGAAACGCCAGCAGGTTCAGAGACAGGGGCAGGTTCATTGCAGCTCCAGAATTCAAAAGTGGCATCGCTTCTGTGAGCGATTGCGAACGCAAATGCTAACAGCCTGAAAACAAACGAATTTATACCCAAAAGTAATGTGCATAGTCGTTTTTGGCATAACGCGATGTCGCTATTGGCTATGCCGGGGGCGCTGAGGGCTGTTTCGGCGTCGGTCACAGGCGACCGTTTGTCACCAAAGGGGTCTAGGGTTGAACGGCCACGTCTTTGGAGAACTGCACATGAAGTCTGTTCCAAGCCTCGTTGCCGGCGGCCTGGCCCTGTTGCTGAGTGCCAGCAGCTGGGCGGCCACCGAGCTCAAGCACTGGCCGGCCGAAGCCGCCAGGCAACTGGACGCGATGATTGCCGCCAATGCCAACAAGGGCAATTACGCGGTGTTCGACATGGACAACACCAGCTACCGCTACGACCTTGAAGAAGCGCTGCTGCCATTCATGGAGAACAAGGGCCTGCTGAGCCGCGACAAGCTCGACCCTTCGCTCAAGCTGATCCCGTTCAAGGATACCGCCGAGCACAAGGAAAGCCTGTTCAGCTACTACTACCGCCTGTGCGAACTCGACGACATGGTCTGCTACCCCTGGGTGGCCCAGGTGTTCTCGGGCTTCACCCTCAAGGAGTTGAAGGTGCAGGTGGACGAGCTGATGGCCTCGGGCAAGCCGGTGCCGGCCACCTACTTCGAGGGTGACCAGGTCAAGAGTACCGAGGTGCAGCCGCCGAAAGTCTTCGCAGGCCAGGCCGAGCTGTACAACAAGCTGATGGAGAACGGCATCGAGGTGTACGTGATTTCCGCCGCTTCCGAGGAGCTGGTGCGCATGGTCGCCTCGGACCCCAAGTACGGCTACAACGTCAAACCACGGAACGTGATCGGCGTCAGCCTGTTGCTCAAGGACCGCCAGAGCGGCCAGCTGACCACCGCGCGCAAGCAGATCAGCGCCGGGCACTATGACGCCAAGGCCAACGAAAACCTCGAGTTGACCCCCTACCTGTGGACCCCGGCCACCTGGATGGCCGGCAAGCAGGCGGCCATCCTCACCTACATCGATGAATGGAAGAAGCCGGTGCTGGTGGGCGGCGACACGCCGACCAGTGACGGCTACATGCAGTTCCATGGCGTGGACGTGAACAAGGGCGGGATCCACCTGTGGATAAACCGCAAGGCCAAGTACATGGACCAGTTGAACGGGATGATCAGCAAAAATGCCGCTGCCCAGGCCAAGGAAGGGTTGCCGGTGACCGCGGACAAGAACTGGGTGATCGTGACGCCGGAGCAGATTCAGTAGCAGCCTGCGAACGCATCCCCTGTGTAGGAGCGGCCTTGTGTCGCGAAAGGGCTGCGCAGCAGCCCCCGGGATTTCAGCTTCGCCGCATAAATTGCCGGGGCCACTACGCGACCCTTTCGCGACACAAGGCCGCTCCTACAGAACCCGCGACCCTCATTGCCCACACTTATCCACAGCCCTAAAAAAACCGGCGCCAAAGGCGCCGGTTCTTGTGTCACACCCTCAAAGCCTCACAGCCCTTCGAGCATCGCCTTGTTACGCACCGCACCCTTGTCGGCACTGGTGGCCAGCAGGGCGTAGGCCTTAAGCGCAGTGGTCACCTTGCGTGGGCGTACTTCGGCCGGCTTCCAGCCCTTCTTGTCCTGCTCGACACGGCGCGCGGCCAGCTCTTCGTCGCTGACCAGCAGGTTGATCGAACGGTTGGGGATGTCGATCAGTACCTTGTCGCCGTCCTGCACCAGGCCGATGGCGCCGCCTGCGGCGGCTTCCGGCGAGGCGTGGCCGATGGACAGGCCCGAGGTGCCGCCCGAGAAGCGGCCGTCGGTGAGCAGGGCGCACGCCTTGCCCAGGCCCTTGGACTTCAGGTACGAGGTCGGGTAGAGCATCTCTTGCATGCCCGGGCCGCCTTTCGGGCCTTCGTAGCGAATGATGACGATGTCACCGGCCTTCACTTCGTCGGCAAGGATGCCGCGCACGGCGCTGTCCTGGCTTTCGAAGATCTTCGCGGTGCCTTCGAACACATGGATCGACTCGTCCACGCCGGCGGTCTTCACCACGCAGCCATCGAGCGCGATGTTGCCGTACAGCACGGCCAGGCCGCCCTCTTGCGAGTAGGCGTGCTCGAAGCTGCGGATGCAGCCGTTTTCGCGGTCGTCGTCGAGGGTTTCCCAACGGGTCGACTGGCTGAACGCGGTCTGCGTGGGAATGCCGGCCGGGCCTGCCTTGAAGAAGGTGTGCACGGCTTCATCATCGGTCTGGGTGATGTCCCACTTGGCGATGGCCTCCTCCATGCTGCGGCTGTGCACGGTCGGCAGGTCGGTGTGCAGCAGGCCGCCACGGGCCAGCGAGCCGAGGATGCTGAAAATGCCGCCAGCGCGGTGCACATCCTCCATGTGGTACTTCTGGATGTTCGGCGCCACTTTGCACAGCTGCGGCACCTTGCGCGACAGGCGGTCGATGTCGCGCAGGTCGAACGCCACCTCGCCTTCCTGTGCCGCGGCCAGCAGGTGCAGGATGGTGTTGGTCGAGCCGCCCATGGCGATGTCCAGCATCATGGCGTTCTCGAACGCCTTGAAGTTGGCGATGCTGCGCGGCAGCACCGACTCGTCGTTTTCCTGGTAGTAGCGTTTGCACAGCTCGACGATGGTGCGCCCGGCGGTCAGGAACAGCTGCTCGCGGTCCGAGTGGGTGGCCAGGGTCGAGCCGTTGCCCGGCAGGGCCAGGCCCAGCGCTTCGGTCAGGCAGTTCATCGAGTTGGCGGTGAACATGCCGGAGCACGAACCGCAGGTGGGGCAGGCGCTGCGCTCGTACTCGGCGACTTTTTCATCACTGGCGGTGGAGTCGGCGGCGATCACCATGGCATCGACCAGGTCCAGGCCGTGGCTGGCCAGCTTGGTCTTGCCGGCTTCCATCGGGCCGCCGGAAACGAAGATCACCGGGATGTTCAGGCGCAGGGCGGCCATCAGCATGCCGGGGGTGATCTTGTCGCAGTTGGAGATGCACACGATGGCGTCGGCGCAGTGGGCGTTGACCATGTATTCGACGGCGTCGGCGATGATCTCGCGGCTGGGCAGCGAGTACAGCATGCCGTCGTGGCCCATGGCGATGCCGTCATCCACGGCGATGGTGTTGAATTCCTTGGCCACGCCACCGGCGCGTTCGATCTCGCGGGCGACCAGCTGGCCCAGGTCCTTCAGGTGCACGTGGCCCGGGACGAACTGGGTGAACGAGTTGGCGATGGCGATGATCGGCTTTTTGAAGTCTTCATCCTTCATCCCGGTGGCGCGCCACAGGGCACGGGCGCCGGCCATGTTGCGGCCGTGGGTGGAGGTCTTGGAACGATAATCAGGCATTGGCTGCTCCGGGCGGCTTAATCAGGTCACTAGTAGGAGAGTGAGCTTCTCTTGTCCTGAAACGCCGAGGCCGGTTGCCAGCGGCAAGGATGGGGGCCGATGTCCGCGCGGGATCGCCGCAGGCTCGACCAGAGCTCATAAACCCGCCGGGGATGACTGGCGATGAATAGGCCGATTCTACACCGCCGCGCCGGTGAGGGAATGGCGTTGTGATAATTGGCGCCCGGCACAGCCCCCAAGGTAAAGGCTTTGGCGCCCTGCGCAGGGCTTTGGGTAGACTGCGCGCCCTGTACCTTACTGGCCAAAAGGACTTGCCATGCCAGCACCCAGCCGTTCCCTGCTGTTCTACATTGCCATCGGCCTGTTCCAGGGCCTGACCGCGCTCGGGCTCATTGCGTTGCGCAGCCATGACGTCTGGCTGGGCCTTGGCCTGCCGGTTGCCATCTGCATCGCCGTGGGCGTCGCCGGCATCAACCTGCAACTGCTCGGCAGCCTGCGCGGCCTGCGCGGCGCCGGCTGGCTGGTACTGGCGCTGGCCCTGCTGGTCAGTGCCGTGGGTGGCAGGCTCTTCAACCATGGCGACGGCCAGGGTTTCATGCAGCAGAGCTGGTACCTGGCGGCGGTGGGGCTGGTGTACATCTTTGCTGCATTCATCCTCGCCTGGCCACACCGCGAAGGGCTGCGCCCGCGCTATCAGGACCTGTTCAAGCACGCCTGGAACAACGTCTTCATCGTGCTTCTGGCGCTGCTGCTGACCGGCTTGTTCTGGTCGCTGGTGTGGTTGTGCTCGGGGCTGTTCCAGATGGTTGGCATCACCTTGGTCAAGGATGCGATGAGCGGGCCGGTGTTTCTCTGGCTGGTGCTGCCGGTGGTGTTCTCGCTGGGCATGCGCATGGGCCGCGAAAACGAGAAGGTCATCGGCCTGCTGCGTGGCATCCTGCTGACGCTGTGCCGCTTCCTGTTGCCGCTGAGCGCGCTGATCGCGGTGGTCTTCACCTTGACCCTGCCGTTCACCGGCTTGCAGCCGGTATGGGACACGGGTTATTCCACGGCGCTGCTGCTGACGCTGGCCGGTATCAACCTGTTCATGGTCAACGGGGTGTTCCAGGATGGCCAGCAAGGGCAGGTCTATGTGGCGCCGCTCAAGCGCCTGGTCGAGGCCAGCCTGCTATGCATGCCGGTGCTGGTGGGCCTGGCCGCCTACGCCAGCTGGTTGCGCATCGACCAATACGGCCTGACGCCCTATCGCATCCTTGCCGCATTGCTGGTGACGGTCATGGGGTTGCATGCCCTGGCTGCGCTGTGGGCGGTACTGGCGTCACGGCGCAGCTGGTTGCACACCCTGCAGGTCAGCAACCCGTGGGTGGCGCTCATTAGCGCGGTGTTGGTGCTGGCTTATTACACGCCGCTGCTCGACCCGTACGCGCTCAGCACCAAAAGCCAGGTGCAGCGCCTGCTTGACGGGCGTACAGCGGTTGCCGATTTCGATGCCAGCGCCCTGTATTGGCACCTGGGCGCGCCGGGGCGCGCGGCCATGGCCGATCTGGAAGCGCAGCTGGAAGGTGATCAGTTGCTGGACCATGCGCGGCGTGAGCAACTGCGCAAGCAACTGGCCCAGTTGAACAAGCCTTACCAGCCGCAGCAGCGCGGGCCGAACGTGGAATGGCTGGGCCCTGCGCAGCCAGACGCGCAGGCGTTGGAGCAGATGGTGACCGCGCCCGGCCAATGCAACGGCAAGGGGTGCCTGCTGTGGGGGGTGGACATGGACGGCGACGGGCGCAACGAAGTGCTGCTGATTCCGCGCCACACGTATGCCTCGCGCCTGACCCTGTTTGCAGCTGAAGGTGGCTGGCACCGGGTCGGGGACTACTGGTTTGATCACGAGAGCACCGACGAGTTGGTCCGCTTGGTCCGGGAAGGGCAATTGAAACCGGTGACGCCCAGGTACAGCACTCTGAAACTTGACGGCGTGGAACTGGACTTCACTCCGCGCTGATGGGGCTTGGCGAAGAGGGGCAGCGACTGTCTGGTGCTGCCTGTGCCGGCCTCATCGCCGGCAAGCCGGCTCCTACAGGTACGGCACGGGCCTGAAGCTTATGCGATCCATGCAGGGCACTTCGCGATTACGCGTAGGACTCTTCCTAACCCCCATCCAAGGGGCTGACCTCCACGCCGCACCTGCCTATCATCCGCCGCGCCGCATGTGCGGCTTCACGAGAAACACCTCAATGGACCTTCCCAGTTTCAGTTCACCCCGAACTCGCAAATTGGCACTGAGCGCGTCGTCGCCAGGGCTGCCGAAGGCTTGAGCTTTTTGCTCCAGGTCTGCAGGCGGCCGCGCCGGCGCCTGGAGAACAACATGCAACACACCTCCCACCACGACCTGTCCGCGCTCGACCTGCGCCGAGCTGCCCAGGCCCGACGCGATGACCTGCTGCAACCGGGCGGCTACACGCAAGGCAGTGCCGGCGCGTTGATGACCAGCGAATATTCCTGCCTCGACGCCGGCGTCACCGCCAGCCAAGCCATCGACATGCTGCGCCGCGAAGCCGCCGATGCCGAGACCATCTACCAATCCTACGTGCTCGATGAGCAGCGCAACCTGCTGGGTACCGTGTCGCTGCGTGAGCTGATCCTGGCCGCGCCTGATGCGCCCATCGAACAGATCATGGTGCGCTCAGGGATCAGCGTCTGCACCACGACGCGCCAGGAGGAAGTGGCCCGCCTGATCCGCCAGCACGACCTGCTGGCCGTGCCGGTGCTGGATGCAGCGGGCTGTCTGGTGGGTATCGTCACCTGCGACGACGCGCTGGATGTGGTGGTCGACGAGGCCACCGAAGACTTCCACAAGGGTGCGTCCATCACCAACTACGTCGGCAACCTCAAGCACGCCACCGTCGGCCTGTTGTACCGCAAGCGGGTGCTGTGGCTGGTGTTGCTGGTATTCGGCAACCTGTTTTCCGGGGCGGGGATTGCCGCGTTCGAAGAAACCATCGCCGCGCACATCGTGCTGGTGTTCTTCCTGCCCCTGCTGGTCGACAGCGGCGGCAACGCCGGTGCGCAGTCGGCCACTTTGATGGTGCGGGCACTGGCTACCGGGGAGGTGGTCATGCGTGACTGGATGCGTATGCTGCTGCGCGAATGCGGGGTTGCCCTGGCGCTGGGCGCAACCATGGCAGTGGCGGTGGCATCGCTTGGGGCGGTGCGTGGCGGGCCGGAAATCGCCCTGATCGTGGCCAGCAGCATGCTGGTGATCGTGCTGGTGGGCAGTCTGATCGGCATGAGCCTGCCGTTCCTGTTCACCCGCCTGCGCCTCGACCCGGCCACCGCCAGCGGGCCGCTGGTGACTTCGATTGCCGATGCGGCGGGGGTGCTGGTGTACTTCGGCATTGCCGCGCAGGTGCTGGAGATGTAGCGCCAGGCGTTCGCCTGTAGGCGCGGGCTTGCCGGGACGCCGGACCGCCCGGAAAGGGCCGCACAGCGGCCCCCCGGGCTGCCGATCAGCTGTTGGGCAGCAAGCGGCAGGTGATGCTCTTGATGTAGCGGGTTTCGCCGATGGCCGGGTGCACCGGGTGGTCCGGGCCCTGGCCGCCGCGCTCGAGCAGCTGCAGGTTGCGGTCCAGGTGACGGGCGCTGGTCAGCAGGATGTTGTTCAGGTCGTCCTCGGGCAGGTGCATCGAGCACGAGGCGCTGACCAGGATGCCGTCCTTGCTCAGCATGCGCATGGCCTGTTCGTTGAGGCGGCGGTAGGCGGCCTCGCCGTTTTTCAGGTCTTTCTTGCGCTTGATGAAGGCGGGCGGGTCGGCAACGATCACGTCAAAGCGCTCTTCGGCGGCTTTGAGCTCGCGCAGGGCCTCGAACACGTCACCTTCGATGCAGGTCAGCTTGTCGCCGATGCCGTTCAACTGGGCGTTACGCTCCACGCCGTCCAGGGCAAAGCCCGAGGCATCCACGCAGAACACTTCGCTGGCGCCGAACGCGCCGGCCTGCACACCCCAGCCACCGATGTAGCTGAACAGGTCCAGGACCCGCTTGCCCTTCACGTAGGGCGCCAGGCGCGCGCGGTTCATGCGGTGGTCGTAGAACCAGCCGGTCTTCTGCCCTTCACGCACCGGGGCTTCGAACTTCACGCCGTTCTCTTCCAGGGCGACCCAGTCCGGCACTTCGCCGTAGACGGTTTCGACATAGCGCTCCAGGCCTTCGGCGTCACGCGCGGCGGAGTCGTTCTTGAACAGGATGCCGCTGGGCTTGAGCACCTGCACCAGGGCGGCGATCACGTCGTCCTTGTGCGCTTCCATGGTGGCCGAGGCCAGCTGCACCACCAGAATGTCGAAGAAGCGGTCAACCACCAGGCCCGGCAGCAGGTCGGAATCGCCGTACACCAGGCGGTAGCACGGCTTGTCGAACAGGCGCTCGCGCAGCGACAGGGCCACGTTCAGGCGGTGCACCAGCAGCGACTTGTCCAGTGGCAGCTTGATGTCGCGCGACAAAAGGCGGGCGCAGATCAGGTTGTTCGGGCTCAGGGCGACGACGCCCAGGGGCTTGCCGTTGGCCGCTTCGAGGATGGCCTGCTGGCCGGCCTTCAGGCCCTGCAGCGGGGTCGCGGCAACGTCGACTTCATTGCTGTAGACCCACAGGTGGCCGGCGCGCAGGCGGCGGTCGGCGTTGGCTTTGAGGCGAAGGCTGGGCAGGGACATGACGTCGCTCCGGGAAAAAAGAGCGGGAGTATAGCCTGTTGGCCCCACCTTCGGCGCGCATGCGCGACCAAGTGCGGGGTGGGGGGCGGGTCTAAAGAAAAAACTGGAACGAACGATCCACTGATTGGTGCCCTGGCGGACTGCAGGGTTAGAATTCCCCCGTCCCCATGGAGTAAGTGCTCATGTCCCAGGAACTCACCGCCGAACAGATCCAGCAGGCCCTGCAAGGCATCACCATCCCGCCGCAACCGCAGATCATGGTCGATCTGCAGTTCGAGCAGTACATGCCCGACCCGGACCTGGAGACCATCGCCAAGCTGATCTCGCAAGACCCGGGCCTTGCCGGCGCGCTGCTCAAGCTGGTCAACTCGTCGCAGTTCGGCCTTTCCAACAAGATTGGTTCTATCCAGCGCGCGGTGAACCTGCTCGGCAGCCGCTCGATCATCAACCTGATCAACGCCCAGTCGATCAAGGGCGAGATGAGCGACGAGACCATCGTCACCCTCAACCGCTTCTGGGACACCGCCCAGGACGTGGCCATGACCTGCCTGACCCTGGCCAAGCGCACTGGCATCCAGGCCGTGGACGAAGCCTACACCCTGGGCCTGTTCCACGACTGCGGCGTGCCGCTGATGCACAAGCGCTTCCCCAACTACATGGAAGTGCTGGAGCAGTCCTACGCCGCTGCCAGTGAAGAGGTGCGCGTGGTCGACACCGAAAACCGCGCGTTCAACACCAACCACTCGGTGGTCGGCTACTTCACCGCCAAGTCCTGGCGTCTGCCGGAGCACATCAGCGCGGCCATCGCCAACCACCACAACGCCCTGGCGGTGTTCCGCGACGAGTCCTCGCGCAACACCCAGACCCAGCTGAAAAACCTGCTGGCGGTGCTGAAGATGGCCGAGCACATCTGCGCCTCGTACCGGGTGCTGGGCAACCAGAGCGTGGACCACGAGTGGAACGTGGTCGGCCCGCTGGTGCTCGACTACATCGGCCTGACCGAGTACGACTTCGAGCAGCTCAAGCAGAACATCCGCGAACTGGGCGGGCACTGACCGATGCCGGAATTGCCAGAGGTCGAGACCACCCGCCGGGGCATTGCCCCGCACCTGGAAGGCCAACGCGTCAGCCGCGTGGTGGTGCGCGACCGGCGCCTGCGCTGGCCGATCCCCGAAGACCTCGACGTGCGCTTGTCGGGGCAGCGCATCGTCAGTGTCGAGCGCCGCGCCAAGTACCTGCTGATCAATGCCGAGGTGGGTACCTTGATCAGCCACCTGGGCATGTCGGGCAATTTGCGCCTGGTCGAGCTGGGCTTGCCGGCGGGCAAGCACGAGCATGTGGATATCGAGCTGGAGTCGGGGCTGATGCTGCGTTACACCGACCCACGGCGCTTCGGCGCCATGCTCTGGAGCCTCGACCCGCTCAACCACGAGCTGCTGCTGCGCCTGGGGCCGGAACCCTTGACCGACCTGTTCGACGGCGAGCGCTTGTTCCAGCTTTCGCGCGGGCGTTCGATGGCGGTCAAGCCGTTCATCATGGACAACGCCGTGGTGGTGGGGGTGGGCAACATCTACGCCACCGAAGCGCTGTTCGCCGCCGGCATCGACCCGCGCCGAGCGGCGGGTGGCATTTCCCGGGCGCGCTATTTGAAGCTGGCGATCGAGATCAAGCGGGTGCTGGCCGCAGCCATCGAGCAGGGTGGCACCACGTTGCGTGATTTCATTGGTGGTGACGGCCAGCCTGGGTATTTCCAGCAGACGCTGTTCGCGTACGGGCGTGGCGGGCAGCCATGCAAGGTGTGCGGCACCGAGCTGCGCACGGTGACCCTGGGCCAGCGCGCCAGCGCGTTCTGCCCGCGCTGCCAACGTTGAACCGCATTTAACAGGTACGGCGCTGGGGCCGGGTTTTGCACAATCCTGTAGGAGCGGGTTCACCGGAGTGCCGGACCACCGCGAACACCGGCAAAGCCGGTGCCAGCCACCGCGTCGTCTGCTTCGCGGGTAAACCCGCTCCCACAGGTACGGCGCTGGAGCCAGGTTTTGCGCAATCCTGTGGGAGCGGGCTTGCCCGCGAACACCGGCAGAGCCGGTGCCATCCTCCGCGCCTTACTTCTTGAACACCTTGTCCACCCGCTCGCTGATCTCGGTCTTGTCCCCTTGCCCCGAGATCTTGGCCTCCGGCCCGCCCCCCAGGTTCAGGTCAAGCTGCCCGCCGGTATTGATGATGCCGTTCTCGCCGGCATGGATATTGAAATTCTTGCAGCTGATGTTGATGTTGCCGTCGGCCAGCAGCTCGATCACGCTCTCGCCGCACACCAGGCGGATCTTGTCGCCGGCGTCCATCACGTAGTTGGCGCCGACGCTGTCGCGCTTGTTGCCGCCCACCTGCAGGGTGTCGTGCTGGCGCACCGAGCGGATGCGGTCCTGGCCGATGGTGGCGATTTCCACCAGGCCCACGGTCTTGATCCGGCTGATGCCCACCGACAGCGTCTGGTTCTGCTCCACCACGCTGTCCATGTTGCGTTCGGCGTGCACGTACAGCTGCTCGGCGCCCTTCTTGTCCTCCATGCGGATTTCATTGAAGTTGGCCGGCGTGCCGCCCTTGCTCGAACGGCTCTTCATGCCGCTTTGCGTGGCGCTGCCGGGCAGGTCGTAGGGCACCGCCTGCTCGGCGTTGTACACCCGCCCGGTGATGATCGGCCGGTCGGGGTCGCCTTCGAGGAAGCTGACGATCACTTCCTGGCCGATGCGCGGCACCTGGATCGAGCCCCAGTTCTTGCCCGCCGTGGCCTGGGACACGCGAATCCAACACGAGCTGTTCTCGTTGGACTGGTCATGCCGGTCCCAGTGGAAGTGCACCTTCACCCGTCCGTACTGGTCGGTCCAGATCTCCTCGCCGGCCGGGCCCACCACCACGGCGGTCTGCGGCCCTTTGACGATCGGGCGCAGGGTGCTGCTGACCGGGCGGTAGCTTTGCTGCGCGTCGAGGCAGCTGAGGTTGCTCTCGAACTGCGCCGCGCCGCTGCCGCCGCCGCTTTCCAGGCGCTCTTGGTGCACGTAGTAGCGGGCGGCGACGATCAGGTACTCGCGGTTCTGGTCCTGGCGGGTAAAGCCTTCGAGGCTGAACAGGTGGCCGCTGCCCAGGCCCCGGGCGTTGCCGCGCAGCTCGATGCGCTCGTGCAGGCTTTGCAGCGACTCGAGCCGGGTGCGCGCGTAGTGCTCGCCGTCCTGGGTCTGCTCGTAGGCGCCGGGGTAGTCGTACAGCGGGTAGTCGCCGGCCTGGTGCGGGCGCGGCATGGCCGAGCGCACGTCGATGCGCGCGCTGGGGCGCTGGAAGTCGTAGTCGTTGAGCTCCATCGACCCCGGCTGCACCTCCTGGGCCAGGTGCCAGTCGTTGATATGGTCGCGCTCGCGGTGCTGCCCGTCAGGCGGGTAGTAGGGCACGCTCTCGTAGCCCGGGGCCTTCTGGTGCGCACCATAGGCGTCGGCCAGCACCAGCACGTGGCGCTCCTGCTCGTGGCGGAAGAAGTAATAGATGCCTTCTTCTTCCATCAGCCGGCTGACGAAGTCGAAGCTGGTCTCGCGGTACTGCACGCAGTACTCGCGTTCGCGGTAGTTGCGGCTCAGGGCGTCCTCGAAGTCCGAGAAACCCAGGTCGCGGAACACCTGCTTGATGATCTGCGGCACGCTCTGGTGCTGGAAGATCCGGCAGTCGCTGGTGCGGCTGAGCAGCCACAGCCATGGGCGCAGGGTCACCCGGTAGGCGGCGAACTGGCCCTGGTCCACCGACTGGCTGCAACGGGCGACGATGCCATGAAAGTGCCGCGAACTGCCCACGCCCACCTGCACGCTCAGGCTCATGGGCTTGCCCAGCAGCTGGTTGAGGTCGATGTTAGGGTCGTCGCTGGTCAGCTGCAGCTCATAGTCGAACAGGCGGCCGAGCTCTTCGCTGCCGCCCATCTCGGCCAAAATCAGCTTGTCCGGCCCCAGCGGGCTGTTGATCTGCGCCAGGCGCGTGAACTGCTTGAACAGCATCGTCGGCCCCGTCAGTCGGCAGTGCCGAAGTCATAGTGCAGGTCGTTGTCGCGCCCGCTGATGCGCACGCTGGCCAACGGCTTGCCTTCGAGCATGCGGGTCAGGAACTCGCGGCTCATGTCTGGCAGCAGGCCGTTGGTGAGAATGGCGTCGATCATGCGGCCACCGCTTTCGGTCTCGCTGCAACGCGAGACGATCACATCCACCACCCCGTCGTCGTAGGCGAAGCCGACCTTGTGGGTGGCCTCCACGCGCTTGCGGATGCGCTCCAGCTGCAGGCGGGTGATGGCCTTGAGCATGGCGTCGCTGAGCGGGTAGTAGGGGATGGTCACCAGGCGCCCGAGCAGTGCCGGCGGGAAAATCTCCAGCAGCGGCTGGCGCAGCGAGGTGGCCACGGCCTCCGGGTCGGGCAGCGCCTGCGGGTCGCTGCAGGTACGCGCGATCAGTTCGGTGCCGGCGTTGGTGGTCAGCAGGATCAGGGTATTGCGGAAATCGATCTGGCGGCCTTCGCCGTCCTCCATCACGCCCTTGTCGAACACCTGGAAGAAGATCTCGTGCACGTCGGGGTGGGCCTTTTCCACCTCGTCCAGCAGTACCACGCTGTACGGCCGGCGGCGCACTGCTTCGGTCAGCACGCCGCCTTCGCCGTAGCCCACGTAGCCGGGCGGGGCGCCCTTGAGGGTGGACACCGTGTGGGCTTCCTGGAACTCGCTCATGTTGATGGTGATCAGGTTCTGCTCACCGCCATACATGGCCTCGGCCAGGGCCAGCGCGGTTTCGGTCTTGCCCACCCCGGAGGTGCCGGCGAGCATGAACACGCCGATCGGCTTGTTGGGGTTGTCCAGGCCTGCGCGGGAGGTCTGGATGCGCTTGGCGATCATCTTCAGCGCGTGGTCCTGGCCGATGATGCGCTTGGCCAGGTGGCTGTCGAGGTTGAGCACGGTCTCGATCTCGTTGCGCGCCATGCGCCCCACCGGGATGCCGGTCCAGTCGGCCACCACCGAGGCCACCGCCTGGTAGTCGACGGTTGGCAGAATCAGCGGGCTCTCGCCTTGCAGGGCGCTCAGGCGCTGTTGCAAGTCGATGAGTTTTTCGCGTAGCTCATGGCTGCCCTGGGCGTCCACTTCGCGATCCACCACGCCCACCTGTTCGCGCAGTTGCGCGCGGGTGGCCAGCAGCTCGTCAACCAGGGCCTTCTCTTCGGCCCAGCGGCTTTCCAGCTGGGCCAGGCGCTCGCGTTCTTCGCCCAGCAGGGTTTCGGCTTGGGCCTGACGCTGCGTGGTGTTCACACCAATGGCCGCTTCCCGGGCGATGATTTGCAGCTCCACCTCCAGCGCCTCGATGCGCCGGCGGCTGTCGTCCACTTCGGCTGGCACCGCGTGCAGGCTGATGGCCACGCGGGCGCAGGCGGTGTCCAGCAGGCTCACCGACTTGTCCGGCAGCTGGCGCGCCGGGATGTAGCGGTGCGACAGTTTCACCGCCGCTTCCAGGGCTTCGTCGAGGATCTGCACCTGGTGGTGCTTTTCCATGGTCGAGGCCACGCCGCGCATCATCAACAGGGCTTTCGGCTCGCTCGGCTCGTCCACCTGCACCACCTGGAAGCGGCGGGTCAGGGCCGGGTCTTTCTCGATGTGCTTCTTGTACTCGGCCCAGGTGGTGGCCGCCACGGTGCGCAGGCTGCCGCGGGCCAGGGCCGGCTTGAGCAGGTTGGCGGCGTCACCGGTGCCGGCCGCGCCACCGGCGCCGACCAGGGTGTGGGCTTCGTCGATGAACAGGATGATCGGCTTGGGCGAGGCCTGCACGTCCTCGATCACCTGGCGCAGGCGCTGCTCGAACTCGCCCTTCATGCTGGCGCCGGCCTGCAGCAGGCCGACGTCCAGGCTGCGCAGCTCGACATCCTTGAGCGCCGGCGGCACGTCACCGGCAACGATGCGCAGGGCAAAGCCCTCGACCACCGCGGTTTTGCCCACACCGGCCTCGCCGGTGAGGATCGGGTTGTTCTGCCGGCGGCGCATGAGGATGTCCACCAGCTGGCGGATCTCTTCGTCACGGCCGACGATG
Source organism: Pseudomonas fakonensis (assembly GCF_019139895.1). Taxonomy (GTDB): domain Bacteria; phylum Pseudomonadota; class Gammaproteobacteria; order Pseudomonadales; family Pseudomonadaceae; genus Aquipseudomonas; species Aquipseudomonas fakonensis. The sequence continues at coordinate 321,064 of NZ_CP077076.1, forward strand.
GGGTCGAGCTTGCCGCTGCGGGCCTGTTCGGTGAGGTCGAGGGTGAAGCGCTTGAGCGCCTCCTGCTTGCCCATGGCCGCTGGCGCTACGGCGCCGCTGGCCTCGCCGGGCACCCCGGCGCTGAAGCCGTCGCTGGCGGCCAGGTTGTTTTCGGGCGAGTCGCCCACGTACTCGTCGAAGCGCTCGGTCAGGGTCTCGGCCTTGAGTTTGGCGAACTCGCTGGAAAGCCCCAGCAGCGCGTTGCGCAGGCTCTGGGTCTTGAGGATGCCCACCAGCAGGTAACCGGTGCGCACCTGGCTTTCGCCGAACAGCAGGCTGCCGTACACCCAGCCGCGCTCCACCGACTCCTCTACCTGCGAAGACAGGTCGGTGATCGAGGTAGAGCCGCGCGGCAGACGGTCCAGGGCGTCGGTCAGGTCGCGGGCCAGGCGCGCCGGCTCCACGTTGAACTGGCGGATGATGCGGTGCAGGTCGCTGTCTTGCAGCTGCAGCAACTGGTGCAGCCAGTGCGCCAGCTCCACGTAGGGGTTGCCGCGCAGCTTGCAGAACACGGTGGCGGCCTCGATGGCCTTGTAGGCGACGCTGTTGAGCTTGCCGAACAGCGCGGCGCGACTGATTTCACCCATGGTCCTGGCTCCTTGTGTGGGGGGCGGCGACCGGCTGCTCGGCGTAGTACCGGGCAAGCTTCAGGTCGTTTGCATCGTGCGACGGCCGGCCGACCCAGGTATCGAACCCCAGGCGTTGGCCGGCATTGAGTTGCAGCGCCGGCACTTCGGCCTGCGCGAGGATTAGGTTGAGGTCCCAGTCCAGCTCCTGGCCCAGGTACTCGGCGACCCAGGCCGCCAGCTCGACGAACGCCTGGCCGCCGGGCAGCAGGGCGTGGTACTGGTCGAGGCTGAGCGGGCCCAGGCACAGGCGGAACTTGTGCTGGCGGTCCCACACGTAGCGGCCCAGGCACAGATCGACGCCAACCCGGTTGGCGCGCACCCCCAGCTGGCTGCGCTCGGGCAGCTCCAGCCACTGGCCGACGTACTCTTCAAGTTTTACCGGCACGCCGAAGTAACCGGCCAAAATGCTGCACAGGCCGTCCGGGTAGCGGGTTTGCGCGGCCAGGTGGCCGGACCAATGCAGCTTGGCGGTGTCGGCCAGCGGCCCCTGCTGTTGCAGCTGTGGCTGGCCACGGCCGCTCAGCGCTGCCAGGCGCGCAGCCCAGTAGTCATCGCCCGGGCGGTCATGGCTGACGGTGGGCCGGGCCTCGGCCCAGGCGCGGTAGAACAGGCTCAGCAGGCGGTGGTGGAACACATCGAGGAAGCGCTTGCTGGTGGGGTCGGCGTGGTTGCGCTGGCGCTCGCGCATGTATTCGGTCAGGTGCAGCGGCAGCGGGCCGTTGGGCCCGCCCAGGCCGAAAAAGAACTGCTCCAGGCGCGCCGGGCCTTCATCGCTTGCCGACACCGAGGCCAGGGTGGCCGGGGCAAAACCACAGTCCAGGCGCTGGCCCAGGCGCACCGGCTCGTCGCTCAGCCGCAGCGAGTGGCCGAAGCGCGGCAGCTCGGGGTTTTCTGCCTCGAGGCGGCGCAGCGCCTGGAAGAAGTCGTACTCCCAGGGCTCGGCCTGCATGGCCTGTAAGGTACTCACAGGGTTGGCCTGCGCCCGGGCTTGGCAGTAAAGCGCATGATCTCGCCCCGTTCACTGGTGCGCAGCACGGTTTCGGTGAAGCTGTTGATCGACACATAGCGGGTCAAGAAGCGCTCGAACACCGCCCCCAGCAGAAACACCCCGGTGCCGCGGAAGGCGTTCTCGTCGAAGGTCAGGGTGATCTCAAGGCCACGGCCAAAGACGATCGGCCCGGGCATCGGCAAGCGCCGGGTGCACGGCTTGCTGCTGACTTCGCGCAGGCCGTCGATCTGCAGCTGCAGGGCGCTGTCATGCGGGTCGCCGTACAGGCGCAGCAACTCGCGCAGCGCCGCTGCGCCCTGGCCTTGTTCGGCCAGCGACAGGTAGTTCAGCGACAGCTGGCTGATCAGGCGCCAGGCGCGGTTGTCGTGGGCATGGCTGGCCTTCGGCCGGCTGGGGCCGGCCAGGCAGCGCACGGCGGCCACCGGGGCGCTGTCGGCCAGGCTGAAGTCGCTGCGCCCGTCGCCCACGTTCATGAACAGCGGCAGGTCGCGGTTGCTGCACAGGGCGCTGATGCCCAGCTGGCGCAGGTCGTGGCGGTACGGCGCCTGCTGGCCATCGACCAGGCTGACGAAGGTCTCGCTGCCCATGTAGCTGGAGCGCGTGCCGTTGCGCCGCTGCTCGCTGGACAGCACCCGGGGCTCGCGTCGAACGATGTAGTAAGCCTGGTCGCGGCCATAGCGCGACGGGTCGCGCACGGCGTAGAAGGGCAGAAACGGCTGGTCCGGCCCGGTACCGTGGCCGATCACCTGCTGCAGCGAATGGATTTCGAAATCGGTGGGTCGGGTGCGGTCGGCGATCACATGGTACTCGTTGACCCGGTCGGTGAGGTGAATGCGGTCGACCCGGCGCGGGAACAGGTTGATCGCCGGGGTGCAGAACGGCACCAGCTGGCCGGCGCCGACGCTGCTCTCCAGCGCCTGGTCGAAGCGCTCGAACAGCACCAGGATTTCCAGCTCCTGGCCGTCGCAGCGTTTGACTGCACGTTCCAGCCCGGCGAAGTCGACGAACAGAAAACGCTGCGGCAAGGCGAAGTATTCCTGCATCAGGCGGTAGCCCTGGAACGCCTGGGGCACCACCGGCAATGCGGCTTCGGCGTCATCGAAGCCGCAGGGCAGCAGGGCTTGCTCAACCGGTATGCGCTCAACCCAATCGGCGCCCGGCTGGCGCACGAACACCGCACAGGCAGCGCCCAGCAGTTGCTCGTACAGGCGGAACGGGGTTTCGTCGGCGCCGTTCAGGTACAGCGGCAGGTGCGTCAACGGCAGGCTGCTGAACGGGATTTCGGCGCCGCTGCGCAGGGTCAGGCGCAGGCCGGCGCGGGCCTTGGGCTCGCTGGCGGCCAGGCGGCCAAGCACGGCGCCGGGGTTGCCGAAGTATTCGGCGCGGGCCACCTGCAACGGCCACAGGGTCACGCCCTTGGTGCTGCGAAACTCGCACGGGGTTTGCGAGTTGCGGCCCAGGTTGGCACGCAGCACGCTGCCGCGCGGCAACTGGAAACCTGCCGCCAACGAGCCTTCGTCGGGGTCGGTCTGCAACTGCACCACGGTCATCGACGGGGTCGGCGCCAGGTAGTGCGGGTAGGCGATTTCCAGCAGGTTGTGGGTGAAGGTCGGATACTCGGCGTCGAGTTTGAGCTGCACCCGCGCAGTCAGGTAGGCAAAGCCTTCGAGCAGGCGCTCCACATACGGGTCGGCGCACTCGATGCCCGACAGCGTCAGGCGCCCGGCGATCTTCGGGTATTCCTTGGCAAACTCCGCAGCACCCTCGCGGATGTGCTGCAGCTCCTGGTTGTACAGCTCCAGCAGGCGCGGGTTCATGCACGCCTCCGGCGCTCGGCGGGGGCCACGCGCACATGGCCGGACTCAAGGTCGACGTCGGTCTGCAGCAGCAGCGGCAGTGCCGCCGGCTGCGCCCACAGGTCGCCTTCGATCTCGAAGCTCAGGGCGTTGGCGTTCATCTCGCCGGGGGCGGCCTGGGCACGCACCTTGAGGGTGTGGGCGAGAATGCGCGGTTCGTAGGTGGCGATGGCCTGGTGGATGATGCGCTCCAGGGCCGTGAGGTCGATGTTCGAGGCGCTGTTGCCGGCCAATGCCGGCAGGCCGTAGTTGACCACCGAAGCACCGGCGTGGGTGTTCAGGGTGGCGGCACTGTCCAGCAGGGAGGTGGTGTTCAGCAGCCAGGCCAGGTCGCGCAACACCGAGGCCTTGAGTTGCTGCAGGCTGAGCACGCGTTTGTCGGGGGCTTCCTGCGGGTTGCCCGGGTCGTCGTCGGTGAGGCGATCGAGCAGCGAGGGCTGCAGGCGGTCGCGGGTGGCGATTTCGGCTACCACGGGCGGTGATCTCTCAGGCAATCATGTTTCAGGCCATCCCCTGGGGGCATGGTGTTCCAGAACTGGGGGCGCTGTGCGCCCCTTTCGCGGCGCAAGGCCGCTCCTACAGGTGATCGCGGTCCACTGTAGGAGCGGCCTTGTGCCGCGAAGGGCTGCAAAGCAGCCCCCGTCAGATCTTGACGTTGGAGCGGATGTTCCAGCCGTACTTGACCGGGCCGCCTTCCTTGCTGCCGTCGGCTTTCTGCGGCTGGTAGTCGACGGTGACCTTGGCGAAGTTCAGGGTCACGTTCTCGGTCAGGCGGTCGTCGCTGCCCGAACCGCCGGTGCTCAGGGAGCTGATCAGCACCTCTTCGAGGTTGAGGATCAGGTATTCCACCTGGCTTTCACCGCCGGCCTTGCGCACGGTCAGCTTGACCTTGTCGATGTGCTTGCCGCTGGAGCAGTGGGCCATCAGGTTGGGGCTGGACTTGTCGATGTACTTGGTGATCGACAGGTCCTGGATGTTGACCTTGCCCGAGCCGCCGCCGCTGCCCATGTGCATGTTGCCGGACTGGGACATGCCCCAGCTCCAGTTCAGCACGTCGATTTCGTCCTTGTGGGCCTTGTCCTGGGACTCGCCCTTGATGTCGCCGATCTTGATGAAAATATCTACAGCCATGATGTCCTCGGGATTCCATGTCGGTTGACGGTACGGGGGCGGCTACGCCGCCCATCGCGGGCAAGCCCGCTCCCACAGGGAACGGGCCTGCCCGGGGTATCTCAGGCCCCTTTGGCCGAAGGCAGCTTCGACACCAGGCGCAGCGACACGGTCAGCCCTTCGAGCTGGTAGTGCGGGCGCAGGTAGAAGCGCGAGTTGTAGTAACCCGGGTTGCCTTCGACGTCCTCGACCACCACTTCGGCGGCCGCCAGCGGGTGCTGGGCCTTGGTGGTCTCGGTGGAGTGCGCCGGGTCGCCGTCGACGTAGTTGAGGATCCAGTCCTGCAGCCAGCGCTGCATCTCGTCCTTTTCCTTGAACGAGCCGATCTTGTCGCGAACGATGCACTTCAGGTAATGGGCGAAGCGGCAGGTGGCGAACAGGTACGGCAGGCGCGCAGCCAGGTTGGCGTTGGCGGTGGCGTCCGGGTCGTCGTATTCGGCCGGCTTCTGCAACGACTGGGCGCCGATGAAGGCGGCAAAGTCGGTGTTTTTCTTGTGCAGCAGGGGCATGAAGCCGTTCTTCGCCAGCTCCGCCTCGCGGCGGTCGGAAATGGCGATTTCGGTCGGGCACTTCATGTCCACGCCGCCGTCGTCGGTGGGGAAGGTGTGGGCCGGCAGGCCCTGCACTTCGCCGCCCGACTCCACGCCGCGGATGCGCGAGCACCAGCCGTAGTACTTGAACGAGCGGTTGATGTTCACCGCCATGGCGTAGGCGGCGTTGGCCCAGGTGTATTTGCTGCTGTCGGCACCGTCGGTGTCTTCTTCGAAGGCGAAGGCTTCCACCGGGTCGGTCTTGGCGCCATAGGGCAGGCGGGCCAAAAAGCGCGGCATGGTCAGGCCGATGTAGCGCGAGTCTTCCGACTCACGCAGCGAACGCCAGCCGGCGTATTCCGGGGTGGTGAAGATCTTGGTCAGGTCGCGCGGGTTGGACAGCTCCTGCCACGACCCCATGCCCATCACCGTCGGCGACGCGGCGCTGATGAACGGCGCGTGCATCGAGGCGCACACCTTGGACATCTCGCCCAGCAGCTCCACGTCGGGCGGCGACTGGTCGAAGTAGTAGTCGCCCACCAGGCAGCCGTAAGGCTCGCCGCCGAACTGGCCGTATTCTTCTTCGTAGAGCTTCTTGAACACCGGGCTCTGGTCCCAGGCGGTGCCCTTGAACTTCTTCAGGGTGCGGTGCAGGTCGTTCTTCGAGATGTTGAGCACGCGAATTTTCAGCTGCTCGTCGCTCTCGGTGTTGTTGACCAGGTAGTGCAGGCCACGCCAGGCGCTTTCCAGCTGCTGGAAGTCGTCGTGGTGGATGATCTGGTTCACCTGGGCGGTGAGCTTCTGGTCGATGGCGGCGATGATCTGCTCGATCGAGCCGATGGCATCGTTGGACACCAGGTTGGTCTGCGCCAGGGCCTGCTCGGCGAGGGTGCGCACGGCGCTCTCGACAGCTTCCTTGGCGCGTTCGGTCTTGGGCTTGAACTCCTGCAGCAGCAGGTTTGCGAACTCGCTTGGGTCCTGGGTGGCCGTTTGCTGGGCCTGGGTTTCGCGCAATGGGTCGTTCATGGGCTGGCTCCTCAGGCGCTCGGCTCGGAATCGGCGGGTTTCGGGGCGCTGGCCAGGGCCTGCAGCAGGGCCGGGTCCTTGATGGCCTTGAGGATGATGTCCTCGGCGCCGGTCTTGCCGTCCATGTAGGTCAGCAGGTTGGCCAGCTGGGTGCGGGCCTCGAGCAGCTGGTTCAGGGCATCGACCTTGCGCGCTACGGCGGCCGGGCTGAAGTCGTCCATGCTCTCGAAGGTGATGTCCAGGCTCAGGTTGCCTTCACCGGTCAGCTCGTTGGGCACGTTGAACGCCACCCGCGGCTTCATGGCTTTCAGGCGCGAGTCGAAGTTGTCGACGTCGATTTCCAGGAACTTGCGGTCGGCCACCGCCGGCAGCGGCTCGGCCGGCTTGCCGGCGAGGTCCGACAGCACGCCCATGACGAACGGCAACTGGACCTTCTTCTCGGCGCCGTACAGTTCGACGTCGTACTCGATCTGCACGCGCGGCGCGCGGTTGCGCGCGATGAATTTCTGGGAGCTGTCTTTCGCCACGTTGTTCCTCCTGGGCGCCGCTGCGGCGGCTCTGTTCGTTGCGGGCGTTCGGTTTTATGCGGCCTTGGGCGTTCAGTAGTCGCCGTCAGGGCCGCGCAGGTTCTCGAATTGCGACATGCCATCGGGGATCAGGTCGCGCACGATGGTCGCGAAATCGGCGTTGACCAGGTTCTTGGCCCGGCGCAGCAGCACCGGCAGCGGGCTCGAGGGCTCGTGGCGGGCGTAGTACTGCAGCAGGCGTTCGAGGCTTTGCAGCACGTCCTCGCGGCTGTTCACCTCGCCGGGGCGCGCGGCCGGGCGCGGCGCTGCGGCGGCGGGGGCTTGCGCGCTATCGTCGTTGGCGCTGTCGGCCGTCGCCTGGTCATCGCTGCCCAGCGGCGCTGCACCCTCCGGGCTGTAGTCGGCCAGCACCTGCTGCACCTGGCGCAGCGGCTGGCGCAGGGCCGAGAGGTCGACGCCGCTAGCCGAGCCGACCTGGTCGTTGACCCGGTGCTCGATGGCGTCCAGGGCTTCGCGGGCCACTTGCAGGGCGTGCAGGCACTGCTGCAGTTGCTCGGGGTCGGCGTCGCGCAGGGCGGCGGCGAGTTCTTCGGCGCTCAGCTGCTCGCTGGCAAAGTGCTGCACGCCAGCGGCATGCAGGGCGGCGCGCAGGCTTACCGGGCCGAAGGCGCGCGAACGCACCAGCACGGCGTCGCGCAGCAGGGCGATGTTGGTGTCGCAGACAAGGCCTGCCAGGGCGTTGACCCGCACCGTGGGGTCGTTGTCGTCGGCAGCGTCCAGTTGCGGGTGCAGGTACAGCCAGTACTCGCCCAGCAGGTCGCGGATCAGCTCGAGGCTCGCCGCCAGGCCCGGCAGGCCATGCAAGGCCAGGTTCGACTGCACCAGGAAGTGGGTGATGCGCAAATCCTTGCTGCGCTGCAGCAGGCCGGTGCACGCCTGTTCGATATCGCGCCACTGGGGTGGCTCGGCCGGTTGCACGGCATCGCCCATCACGCGCTCGGGGCGGCCCTGGGCATCACGCTCCAGTTGCAGAAAATCGGCGTCGTATTCGAGGTCTTCGCCGCAGGGGAAGTCGGCGGAAACTGCGGCGAGCAACTGCGGCGAGTTCACCAGAATTCGATCTCCATATCGGCCCGTGGTGGGGCAGTTGTTGGCGCTAAGTTGCTTTTGTGAACAAGCGCACAAACTTGTCAAAGAATGCGAAGTTGATATCAAGGTGATATCACTTTGGCACTCTGAAGTTGCGCATTTATGGTTTATTTGTAAACAAGTGTCAAGGTAAGCTACGCGCCGCGAGTGAGGGCTGTGAACTACTTGGCAGCCTGCGTTGTCCATGCGTCGGGTGCCATCAAAGTGCCTCGATTCTAGGATTAAATACGCCCTTCCAATCACCCTTTGTCGGTGTATTCCCCAATGTTTGCTGGGGTTTCTGCCGTTGGGCGGGGCGGGCTCGCAAAGCCATTCAAATGAATGGGCGCGTGTTTTAAATATATGCATGGAGGCATGATGGCACTTTGCCTAACTATCACCAGTTACCACAAGATCACGCCCGGGCAATGCCCGGAGAAGTTGCTGGAAACCGGTGCCATCACTGTTGGCCGTGCCGCGGATAATGACTGGGTACTTCCCGACCCAGAGCGCCTGGTGTCGTCGAAACATTGTGTGATCCAGTTCAAAGATGGGCGTTACTACCTCACCGATAACAGTACCAACGGTGTGGAATTGCTCAATGCCGGTATTCGCCTGCGCCGGGGTAACAGCGAGCCGTTGATGGACGGCGAAGTTATCCGTATTGGCGAGTATGAAATCCAGGCGCGCATCGACGCCGGCCACGCCATTACCACCGGCGGCCAGCCCGATGGCAACAGCTTCGAAGCGCTGATGGCCAACCAGGTGGCTGCACCGGCCATCCCCGCTGCACCCATTTCCGGCGCGCCCGCGGCCTTTTTGCAAGGGGCGTCGAGCCACGACACCCTGCCCGACCTGTTCGATTTTCTCGGCCCGGCCAGTGTGCCGCCGGCCAGCCAGCCGGACCACGTGCCGGCCCAGCAGCATGATTTTCGCCCGCCCACCCCGGTGGCGCCGCCAGCACCCGTGGCGCCGCCTGCCGCGCCGGGCGTGATCCCGGCGGACTGGGACCTGCTCGACAGCACGCCGGCGCCCGCACCCATTGCGCCGCCAGTGCCGATGCCGGAGCCGGTGCGCGCCGCCGAACCAGTTGCCGCCCCTGCGCCGATTCCAGCCCCGGCGCCAGCACCTGCCCCGGCGGCCAGCAGCGACGCTTTGCTGCAAGCCTTCCTGCGCGGCGCCGGTATCGATCACTTGCGTATCGACGCCCAGGACGCCGCCGCGCAGATGGAGGCCATCGGCCGCAGCTACCGCTTGATGGTCGAGGGCCTGATCGACGTATTGCGCGCGCGCAGCAGCCTGAAGGGCGAGTTCCGCATGCAGCAGACCAGCATCGCCCCGGTACAGAACAACCCGCTCAAGTTCGCCCCCAATGCCGAAGAGGCGCTGCTGTTGCTGCTGCGCCCCGGCAACCAGGCGTTCATGCCCCCCGACCAGGCGCTGCGCGACAGTTTCGACGACCTGCGCGCCCACCAGCTGGCGGTGATGGCCGGCGTGGAGGCGGCCATCAAGCACCTGCTGACGCGCTTCGAACCGGCCCGCCTGGAGCAGCGCCTGGCCCCGGCCGCGGGGCTGGCCAAGCTGTTCGGCGGTTCGCGCCAGGCCCATTGCTGGCAGCAGTTCACCGAGCTTTACGGGCAGATTTCCCGCGAGGCCGAGGACGACTTCCAGGACCTGTTCGGCCGCGAATTCAGCCGTGCCTACGAGGCCCACGGCAGCCGCCTGCAACGCAACTGAAGCCCTGCCTACAGGAAGAACACGACACGTCATGAGGACGAGGATGAACGCAACACGACTGATCGCCGCCCTGACCCTGGTGCTGCTTGGCGCCTGCAGCAAGGACGCGCCGGTCGAACCCGCCGCCGCAGACCCTGCCAGCGGCATCACCCTGTATTTCAGCGCCGCCGCCGGCCTGAACCCGGGCGCCACCGGCACCCCGGCGCCGGTACGGGTGCGCCTGTACGAGCTGAAAAACAGCGCAGCCTTTGCCCGCGCCGACTATTTCGCCCTGGCCGAACGGGCCCAGGCCACCCTGGCCGCCGACTTGATCGACCAGGACGAAGTACTGCTGCAGCCCGGCGAACAACTGCGCCTGGAGCGCCCGCTCAATCCGGCAACCCGCCAGCTCGGCCTGGTGGTCGGCTACCGCGAAATCGACCAGGCCCAGTGGCGCAGCGTGCTGCCGGTGCCGCCCCGTGATTATCAGATCAGCCTCGATGTGCGTGCCGTGCGCAGCGCCGTGGCCACCCCACAACCTGAGCCTGCCCGCTAGGCAATCGGAGTCCCCATGTCCTGGAACAATCGCGTGGTCTGGTCGGAAGGCATGTTCATCACGACCCAGCACTTCCAGCAGCACGACCGCTACCTGGAAAACTTCGTCGACGCCCGCAGCCGCCCGCTCAGCGCCGCCGCCTGGGGCTTTTCCGAGCTGCTCATCGACCAGGGCCTGCTGGCCCAGGGCAAGCTGGCGATCCTCAGCGCCCGAGGCCTTTTGCCTGACGGCACGCCGTTCGACATCCCCCGTGACGACCTGCCGCCGGCGCCGCTGGAGGTGCCGGACGAGCTGCGCGACGGGGTGATCTACCTGGGCTTGGCGCTCAAGCGTGCCGGCGCCCGCGATACCGTCGACGACGGCGAGGCCGCCGATGGCGCGCGCTATGTCAGCCGAATCAGCGAAGTACGCGACGACAACGCCCCGTTCGAAAACCGCGCACCGCTGGCCCTGGGCAGCCGCGCCCTGCGCCTGCTACGCGCCGAGGACGGCCTGAGCGACTACGCCGCGTTAGGTGTGGTGCGCATTCGTGAAAAGCGCGCCGACCGCGCCCTGGTGCTGGACGAGCGCTACATCCCGCCGCTGCTGGATGTGACTGCAAACACCCAACTGTCGGGGTTCCGTGGCGAGCTGCTGGGCCTGTTGCACCAGCGCGGCGAGGCCCTGGCCGGGCGCGTGGTGGCTTCGGCCAACGGCGGCGCCTCGGAGATTGCCGACTTCATGCTGCTGCAACTGGTCAACCGCGCCCAACCGCTGGTGGAGCACCTCAACCAGCTGACCCCGCTGCACCCCGAGCGGCTGTACAGCGAGCTGGTGGCCCTGGCCGGCGAGTTCGCCACCTTCACCCGTGATGGCCGGCGCCCCGAGGGCTACCCGGTGTACCAGCACGACGACCTGGCTGCCACCTTCACCCCGGTGATGGCGGCGCTGCGCGAGGCCTTGTCGATGCTGATCGACAGCAAGGCGGTGGCCATCCCGCTGGTGGAGAAAGCCTACGGCATCCACGTCGGCATGCTCGCCGACCGCAGCCTGCTGGACAGCGCCAGCTTCATACTGGTGGTGCGTGCCGACGTGCCCAGCGAAACCCTGCGCGCGCGTTTCGGCCAGCAGAGCAAGATCGGCTCGGTGGAGCACATTCGCGACCTGGTCAACCTGCAACTGCCCGGCATCGGCCTGCTGCCGCTGCCGGTGGCACCACGGCAGATCCCGTTCCATGCAGGTTCCACCTACTTCGAGCTGGACCGCGGTAGCGAGCACTGGAAGCAGCTGCAGCAGTCGGGCGGCTTTGCCTTCTACATGGCCGGCGAGTTCCCCGGGTTGAACCTGGCCTTCTGGGCGATTCGGGGGTGAGGCCGTTGAGCTCTGACTTCGCAGGTGTGGCAAGCACCTTGTGGGAGCGGCCTTGTGTCGCGAAAGGGCCGCAGCGCGGCCCCCGGATTTCAGCATCACGGCAAACGCTGCCGGGGCTGCTGCGCAGCCCTATCGCGACACAAGGCCGCTCCCACAGAGCCCGCGTCAGTGCGCCTTGCCGTGCCACCCCCCTTCCACGGACCGGAGACTAAGCCGCGATGCAATCGGATGACCGCACCCAGTTCATGCCGCGCCCCGGTGGCCGTGGCCCGCAGCCGGCCGCCGCGCAGCCGCAGGCGGCGCCTGCGCCGCTGAACATCCCCGCCGAACCCCTGGCCCCCGGCCAGGCGGTGGGTCTGAACCCCCTGGAGCAAGCCGCCGGCCCCCTGCTGGCGCTGCTCACCCGCCTGCGCAACACCATCGCCCACCCGGCGCCGGCCAGCCTGCGCGCGCAACTGCTGGCCTACCTGCGCCAGTTCGAAGAGCGCGCCGAAGCCGGCGGCGTGCCGCGCAACGAGGTGCTGCTGGCCCGCTACGCGCTGTGCACCGCCCTCGACGAAGCGGTACTCAGCACCCCCTGGGGCAGCGCCAGCGACTGGGGCAAGCAGAGCCTGTTGATCACCGTGCACAACGAGGCCTGGGGCGGCGAAAAGGTGTTCCAGCTGATGGAGCACTGCCTGCAAAGCCCGCGTGAGCGCATCAACCTGCTGGAGCTTCTGTACCTGTGCACCAGCCTGGGTTTCGAAGGCCGTTACCGGGTGATGAACGGCGGGCGCGCCCAGCTTGAAGCCCTGCGCGAACGCACCGCAGCGGCCATTCGCAGTGCCCGTGGCGACGTGGAGCGTGAGCTGTCGCCACACTGGCGCGGGGTGACCGTGGCCCGCGACCGCCTGGCGCAGTTCGTGCCGCCGTGGGTTGGTCTGGCCATTGCCCTGGCGCTGCTGTTGCTGGTGCTGTTCGGCCTGCGGCTGAAGCTGGCCTCTGACGCGGAGCCGGTGTTCCGCGGCATCCACGCGTTGGGTGAGATCCCGGTGCAGGCCATGGACCGCCCGGTGGTGCAGCCCAAGCCTGTCGAGCGCCCGCGCCTGGCGGGCTTTTTGGCCGACGAAATCAAGGCCGGGCGGGTTGCCGTGGAAGATGCGGTGGACCGTTCGGTGGTGACCATCCGTGGCGACGAGCTGTTCGCCAGCGGCAGCGCCAGCATCAAGGGCGATTTCGAGCCGCTGATGCTGCGCATCGCCGAGGCGGTGGGCAAGGTCAAGGGCAACGTCAAGATCACCGGCCACAGCGATAACCAACGCATCGCCACCCTTCGCTTCCCGTCCAACTGGGCGTTGTCCCAGGCCCGTGCCGAAGAGGTGCGCGACATCCTCGCCGCCCGCACCGGGCAGGCGCAGCGTTTCACCGCGCAAGGGTTGAGCGACACCGAGCCGCTGGCGTCCAACGACAGCGCCCAGGGCCGGGCGAAGAATCGCCGGGTTGAAATCACCGTTCTGGCGGAGGGCGTCGAGTGAAGGCGTTTTTCAGTTTTGTCATTCGCTGGGTTATCCCGGTACTCGGCCTGCTGGCCCTGAGCCTGATCATCTGGTTCGTCGGCCCGCTGCTGGACGCGCTGGTGCCGGCCACCCCACGGGTGGTGCTGATCGTGCTGCTGTTCGCGGTGTGGGTCAGCTATCGCGTGTGGCGGGTGATCCAGGCCCGCCGCCAGGCCGCAAAAGTGATGGAGAGCCTGGCTGCCGAAACCGCGCCGGACCCTGCCAGCGTGGCCACCGCCGAAGAGCTGGCCACCCTGCGCCAGCGCATGGACGAAGCCCTGGTGTTGCTGAAAAAAGCGCGCCTGGGTGGTGACGAGCGGCGCAACCTTTACGAGCTGCCGTGGTACGTGATCATCGGCCCGCCCGGTTCGGGCAAGACCACCGCGCTGGTGAACTCCGGCCTGCACTTCCCGCTGGCCGCGCAACTGGGCGAGGGCGCCATCCGTGGCGTGGGCGGCACGCGCAATTGCGACTGGTGGTTCACCGACCAGGCCGTGCTGCTGGACACCGCTGGCCGCTACACCACCCAGGACAGCCATGCGCAAGTGGACAAAGCCGCCTGGTTGGGCTTTCTCGACCTGCTCAAGAGCCAGCGTTCGCGCCGGCCCATCGACGGTGCGTTCATCGCCATCAGCCTGTCCGACCTGCTGCTGGGCAGCGACGCCGAGCGCGCCGCCCATGCCGCAGCCATTCGCACCCGTATCCAGGAGCTGTACAGCCAGCTGGGGGTGCGCTTCCCGATCTACCTGATGCTGACCAAGCTCGACCTGGTGCCGGGCTTCATGGAGTTCTTCGACAACCTCGGCAAGGAAGAGCGCGCCCAGGTGTGGGGCATGACCTTCGCCCTGGACGACGGCCAGCAAGGCGACGGCCCGCTGGCGCAGTTCAGCAATGAATTCGGCTTGCTCGAACAGCGCCTGAACCAGCGCTTGGTCGAGCGCCTGCAACAGGAGCGCGACCCGGCGCGGCGCGACCTGGTGTACGGCTTCGTGCAGCAGTTCGCGGCCCTGCGCGGCAACCTGAAAAGCTTCCTCGACGGCGTGTTCAAGCCCAACGCCTTCGAAGAGCGCGCCCTGCTGCGCGGGGTGTACCTGACCAGCGGCACCCAGGAAGGCAGCCCCATCGACCGCCTGATCGGCAGCATGGCCCAGAGCATGGGCCTGGACCGCGCGCACCTGGCGCGGCAGAACGGCACCGGGCGCAGCTACTTCATCGAGAAGCTGTTCAGCGCCGTGGCCTTCGCCGAGCGGGGCCTGGTGGGCAGCAACCCGAAAGTCGAGCAGCGGCGCAAATGGCTGGCCCGCGGCGCCCTGGCCCTGAGCGTGGCCCTGGTGCTGGTGGTCGGCAGCCTGTGGGCGGTGAGCTACCGCGCCAACCAGCAGTACATCGCCGAGGTGGACAGCCGCCTCAAGCCGGTGGGCAAGAGCGTGCAGGAGCTGAGCCCGGCGCAGCGCAACGTGCTCGAGGTGCTGCCGCTGCTCAACGCCGTGCGCCGCCTGGCCGACGACCCGCCCGGGTGGGCCGAGGGCCTGGGCCTGTACCAGGGCGACATGCTCGAAGGCGAATCGCAAAGCGTCTACCGCAAGTTGCTGATTGCCATCTTCGCCCCGCGCCTGGTCACCCGCATCGAGGAGCAGCTGTACGCCGGCGGCCCTTCCGACTACCTGTACGAAGGCCTCAAGGCCTACCTGATGCTGGCCGACGGCGAGCACTACGACCCCGAGTTCATCAAGGCCTGGGTCACCCTGGACTGGGAACGCAGCCTGCCCCGCGACCTGGCCCCGGACATGCGCCAGGCCCTGGAGCAGCACCTGGCGGCGCTGTTCGACAAGCGCCCGCCCAACGCCCGCCTGGACCAGCGCCTGATCGACGACACCCGTCGCCAGTTGCAGCAACTGCCGGTGGCCCAGCGCGTGTACGACCGGGTCAAACGCCAGAAGCTGCCCGCCGGCGTGAGCGATTTTCGCGTCAGCGACGCCGCCGGGCGCGATGCTGCGCTGGTGTTCCGTTTCAAGAGCGGCAAGCCGCTGAGCGAGCCGCTGCCGGGCATCTTCAGCGTCGAGGGCTACCGCAAGGCGTTCCTGGCCGCCAGCCTTGCGCAGGCCACCACCCTGGCCGAAGAGCGCTGGGTGCTGGGCCGCGAGCCGGGCGAGGCGGGTGATGCCAAGCGCCTGGCCGACGACGTGCTGCAGCTGTATTACCAGGACTACATCCGCCACTGGGATGCCCTGCTGGCTGACCTGGACTTTGTGCCCATCACCAGCGTCGGCCAGGCCGCCGACGTGCTGCGGGTGCTGTCCGGGCCGACTTCGCCGATGAAAAAACTGCTGCAGGCGGTGGCCCATGAAACCGACCTGTCCCAGCCCACCACCCTCGACAAGGTCAAGGACAAGGCCGAGCAGGCCGGGGTCGACCAGTTGCGCCAGCGCTTGGGTGGCCTGCTGGGCGACACGCCACTGGCCAGCGACAACCCCGCCGTGCGCCAGCTGGACCCGGTAACCGAGCACTTCGCCGAAGTGGCTGCGCTGGTTGCAACTGGCGAAGGCCAACCCGCGGCCATCGACGGCTTGCTCACCGACCTGAACGCGCTGTACGTGCAGGTGAGCGCCATGGTCGGGGCCAGTGGCGATGCGCTGCTGGGCGAGGCCAAGAACCAGGCCCAGGCCGCCGCGCAGCGGGTGGCCCTGGGTGCGGCGCGCCAGCCCAAGGTGGTGCAGAACCTGGTCAGCTCGGTGCTGGGCTCGACCCACAACATCGTCATGGGCGGGGTGCGCAGCCAGCTCAACGCCGCCTGGACCAGCGAGGTGGTCAACGTCTACCGCCAGTCCCTGAGCGGCCGCTACCCGCTGGTGGCCGGCAGCTCGCGGGACGCCACCCTGGAAGACTTCGGCCAGTTCTTCGGCGTTGGCGGGGTGATGGACAACTACTTCCGCAAGTACCTGCAACCTTACGTCAACACCTCCAGCAGCCCCTGGAGCTGGCAGCCGGGTGCGGCGCAAAAGCTCGGCATCAACAGCAACGTGCTGGCCACCTTCCAGCGTGCGGCGAGCATCCGCGATGCGTTCTTCCGCAATACCAGCGGCCTGCAACCGGGGGTGCGCTTCGAGCTCAAGCCGGTGGCGATGGACGCCAGCATCACCCAGTTCCTGCTCGACCTCGACGGCCAACAGGTCAGCTACGACCACGGCCCAAGCCGCCCGGTGGCGCTGCAGTGGCCCAACCCCAACAGCATTGGTGTGGTGCGCCTGTCGGTAACCCCGCCACTGGCCAGCGGCCGCTCGGGGCTGACCGTGGAAGGGCCGTGGGCCTGGTTCCGCCTGCTCGACCAGTCGGACCTGGTGGCCGGCAACTCCCCCGAGCGCTTCAACCTGCGCCTGCGGGTCGATGGCGCCAGTGTGTCCTACGAGCTGCGTGCCAGCAGCGCCTTCAACCCGTTCCGCAGCCGAGTGGTCAGCGGTTTCAGCCTGCCGGAGCGCCTGTGAACGAGCTTGGCTTCTACGGAAAACTGGCCTGCCGCGGCGACTTCGTCAGCCGTGGCCTGCCGCAGACGTTCATCCAGCCCTGGGACCAGTGGCTGGCGGCGGGGCTTCAAGCCAGCCAGCAGGGCCTCGGGGAGCGTTGGCTCGAGGCGTATCTGGTGAGCCCGTTGTGGCGCTTTGCCTTGGCGCCGGGGGTGTGTGGGCCGGATGCGGTGGTGGGTGTGCTGATGCCGAGCATCGACCGGGTGGGGCGGTATTTCCCGTTGACCGTGGCCCAGGTGTTGGGGGCGGGGGAGTCGTTGGCGGCAGCGGTTGGTGACCGTGACGAGTGGCTTGAACAGGCCGAAGCGGTGTTGCTGGCGACGCTGGAACAGGATGCGACCTTCGAGCAGTTCGAGCACGCCGTGCTGGCCCTTCGCGGGGCAAGCCCGCTCCCACGTGCAGCTCGCCCGCAGGTTGCCGTTGGCGGGTTGCAACGGCTGGACGCGACGTCGCCTGAGGGGCGTGCCTTGGCGTTGGCCGAGTGCGCCTGCGAGGGCATGAGCTTGTGGTGGGGCCGGGGTTCGGAACGTATTGCCCCGGGGCTGATGCGCTGCGCGGGCTTGCCGCGCAGTGCGGATTTCGCCGGCTTTTTATTGGGTAGCGAGGCTGCGACCGGATGACCGACATGCAATACAGCGCCGCCAGCTACAGCCATGTCGGCATGGTGCGCAAGATCAACGAAGACGCCTGCCTGGACCTGACCTGGGCCGGCCTGTGGGCGGTGGCCGACGGCATGGGCGGGCATGCCGCCGGCGACTATGTGGCAAGCCTTGCCGTGGACAGCCTGCGCAGCCTGCCGATGCTCGACTCGCTGAAAGAATTCGCCGACGAGGTGCGTGATGGCCTGGCCTGGGTCAACCGCACCGTGCGTGACGAAACCGCCCGCCGCGGCGTAGCGATGATGGGCAGCACCGTGGTGGTGCTGGCCGCGCGCGGCGAGCTGGCCATCGGCCTGTGGGCCGGCGACAGCCGCCTGTACCGCTTGCGCGATGGCTGCATCGAGCGCCTGTCCCACGACCACAGCTACGTGCAGGAGCTGCAGGACAGCGGCCTGCTCAGCGAGGCCGAGGCGCGGGTGCACCCGCGCGGCAACATCGTCACCCGCGCCCTGGGCGTGGAGGAGCATTTCGAATTGCAGTCGGTGGCCTTGCAGGTGCAGCCCGGCGACACCTACCTGCTGTGCAGCGACGGCCTGAACAAGACCGCCGAAGACCATGAAATCGCCGATGTGCTCGGCCACGCCGACCCCTACCAGGTGGTGCGCAGCCTGGTGCACCTGGGCCTGACCCGCGGCGCGCCCGACAACATCACCGCCGTGGTGGTGAAGGCCAATTGATGAGCATGAACATGCAGATCCCAGGTTTTGACATCGACGGCGAGATTGGCCAGGGCGCCATGGCCAGCGTGTACCTGGCCACCCAGCGCTCGCTGGAGCGCAAGGTGGCGCTGAAGGTGATGGCGGCCAGCCTTGCCGCCGACCCGACCTTCTGCGAGCGCTTCTTGCGCGAAGGCCGCACCCTGGCGCGCCTGGCACACCCGAACATCGCCACCATCCACGACATCGGCAATGTCGGCGAGCTGTACTACATGGCCATGGAGTTCTTGCCCAGCGGCACGCTGAAGGAGCGCATCGCCGCCGGCCTGACGCCCGAGCAGGGCCTGGTGTACGTGCGCCAGATGGCCCAGGCGCTGGGCTACGCCCACGCCCAGGGCCTGGTGCACCGCGACGTCAAACCCGCCAACATCCTGTTCCGCGCCGACGGCACCGCGGTGCTGTCGGACTTCGGCATCGCCAAGTCGCTGGATGACCGCACCCAGTTCACCCAGGCCGGCTTTGCCGTGGGCACCCCCAGCTACATGAGCCCCGAGCAGGCGCGCGGCCTTGAGATCGACGGGCGCGCCGACCTGTATGCGCTGGGCGTGGTGCTGTATGAAATCCTCGTCGGCAAGCTGCCGTACAACGGTACCGACGCGCTGTCCACGGCACTGGCGCACCTCACCGAGCCGCTGCCGGAGCTGCCCATCGAGCATGGCCGCTACCAGGACATTCTGCGCGGGCTGCTGGCCAAGGACCCCAACGAGCGCTATGCAGACGCCGCCGCATTGCTGGCCGCGCTGGACCGGCTGCCAGCCGAGGACAGCCTGAGCACGCTGATCCAGCCGTTGCCGCTGGTCGCGCCCGTGGCGCCTGCGGTGCCGGACCTGGGCGGGCTGACCCCGGTGTCCATCGACATTCCCCAAGCCGCGCCGGCGCCCGAGCCTGCCAGGCAACCCGAACCCCAGCCCGAACCTAAGCCCAGCGCGCCGGTAAAGTCCGGCTCCAGCAAACCGGCCAAGGCCGTGCTGGCCGTGGCCATCGCCGCTGCGTTGGGCCTGGGCGGGGCGTTCTTCTGGTTGCTGAGCGGCAGCGACACCCCCGAACCGCAAACCCCGGTGGTACAGACCCCGGTCGAGCCGGTTGCGCCGCCGCCGGTTGCAGCCAGCGAAGACGGCCGACCGCTGCTGATGCCGGGCAAGAAAACCTTGTTCCAGCGCGTGCTGAGCAAGCCCGATGCGCAGCTGGTGGCCCAGCCCGGCGATGCCTCGGGCGAACCGCTGCCGGCGTTTTCGGTGCTGTATGTGTACCAGCGCAAGGACGTCGACGGCCAGGCCTGGGTGCAGGTGGGTGCGGCCAGCGACGGCCAGCGTGACGGCTGGCTGAAGGCCGGGCAAACCAGCGACTGGAAGCAGAGCCTGGTGCTCAAGTTCACCGAACGCTCCGGCCGCTCGCCGGTGATGTTCCTGCGCCAGGCCGACGACGTGCAGCGCCTGCTGGACAACGTAAGCGATGCCCGCGACAGCCTGCTCAAGGCGCAGAACAACCCCGACCAGGTGCCCCAGGTGATGGCCCTGGAGCCGGCTGCCAGCGCCGTGCCGCAGAACCAGTTCTACCTGATGCCGATCTTCGACTACCGCGAAAGCTTCGACGCCGACGGCCAGCCGGTGCAGTTGCTCAACATCGCCTCCATCGACCCCGGCAGCAGCGCCCGCGACAGCGCGCCGAAGGCTGCAGGCGTGGTGGCGGCCAGCGACAACAGCTTCCGCACCGGCATCGTGCTGGTGGTGGATACCTCTGTGTCGATGCAGCCGTACATCGACCGGGTGCGCGATGTGGTCAGCGAGTTGCAGCAGCAACTGGCCGCCCGTGGCGAGCTGGGCAGCGTCAGCTTCGGTTTGGTGGGTTTTCGTAACAACGTCAAGCGCACCCCGGGCCTTGAGTACCTGAGCAAGACCCTGGTCAGCCTGGAGCAGGGCAGCGACCCGGCGCGCTTCCTCAAGGCTGCGAGCCAGGTGAAAGCCACCACAGTGTCCAGCCACTCGTTCAACGAGGATGCCTTTGCCGGTGTGATGCAGGCGGTAGAGGGCATGGACTGGTCGGGCTTTGGCGGGCGCATCATCCTGCTGGTCAGCGATGCCGGCGCCTTGCGCAAGAACGACCCGTTCAGCAGCACCCAGATGAACGAAGCCGAGGTGCGCCAGGCCGCGCTGAGCAAGCAGATCAAGATCTACGCCCTGCACCTGCGCACCCCGGCCGGGGTGAAGAACCACGGTGCCGCCGAAAGCCAGTACCGCGTGCTCACCGCCGACAGCAACCCGAAAATCGGCGACCTGTACGTGGGGGTGCCGGGCGGCGAGGTGGGCGCCTTCGGCGAGCGGGTGCGCGAGATCGGCTCGACCTTCGCAGAGCTGGTGCACCAGGTGCGCAACCAGCAGCCGCAACCGGTGCCGCTGCTGGCCAGCGGGGCAACCCTGGCGGCCAAGTCGCAGGCGGTGGGTTATGCCATGCACATGGACTTCCTTGGCCGCCACGGCGCCAGCCAGGCGCCGCAGCTGGTCAGCGCCTGGACCGCCGACCGCGACCTGACCAACCCGGCGCTGCCCACCCTGCAGGTGTGCGTGATGCTGACCAAGCTGCAGCTCAACGACCTGCAGCAGTCGCTGAAGCTGATCGTCGATGCCGCGCGCAAGACCCGCAGCTCGCCGGGCGACTTCTTCAACGAAATCGCCAGCGCCAGTGCCTACATGAGCCGCGACCCGGCCGCCTTGAGCAAAGGCGCCAACCTGGCCCAGGGCGGGGTGCTGGGCGAATACCTGGACGGCCTGCCGTACCGCAGCAAGTCGTTGGCCATGACCCAGGACTTGTGGCTGTCGCTGTCGGTGGCCGAGCAGGAGGACTTCATCGACGAGCTGGACTCGAAGATCCGCCTGTACGAAACCTTCCACAACGACATGGCCAACTGGGTGCGCTTCGGCAAGGCCGAGCCGGGCGACGCCTTGTACCGTGTGCCGCTGTCGACGCTGCCGTGATGATCAACCTGAGCGGTGTGCACAAGACGCGTGGGCAGGGTGCCCAGCGTTACAGCCTGCAGGTGGAGCGCTTGCACATGGCCGCCGGTGAGCGGGTGGCACTGGTGGGGCCGAGCGGCTGCGGCAAGAGCACGCTGCTGGATTTGCTGGCGCTGGTGCTGGCACCGGACAGCGCCGAGGGCTTTGCCCTGGGCGGTGAGGATATCGCCGGGCTGTGGCGCCAGCGCGCCCTCGACCGCCTGGCCGCGCTGCGCAGCCGCCAGCTGGGTTATGTGCTGCAAGCCGGCGGGCTGCTGGGCTTTCTGGATGTGCGCGGCAATATTCGCCTGCCGCGCCAGTTGCTGGGGCTGAGTGACGACGGCAGCGTCGAGCGCCTGGCCCAGGCGCTGGATGTGCACGACCAGCTGGGCAAAAAGCCTGCGGCGTTATCGCTGGGCCAGCGCCAGCGGGTCAGCTGCGCCCGCGCCCTGGCCCACGCACCGGCGCTGCTGCTGGCTGATGAGCCCACGGCGGCGCTGGACCCGGTGAACGCCGGGCGGGTCATGCAGCTGCTGTTGCACGAAGCCGGCCAGCGCCAGGTGACCTGCGTGATCGCCACCCACGATGAACAACTGGCCCGCGCCGCCGGGCTGCGGGTGTTGCGCATGGCCTGCCGGCGCGATGCCGACGGCGGCGTTACCGCCACTGTGGAGCAGGCCGCCTGATGCGCCCGCTGCTGATCGCCAGCCTGGCCTGGCAGGACTACCGCAACGAAGCGCGGCTGTCGGCCTGTGGCGTGCTGGCGCTGGTGGCGGTGATCGCGCCGTTGCTGGTGCTGTTTGGCCTGAAGTTCGGCCTGGTGGGCAGCCTGACCGAGCGCTTGCAGCGCGACCCGGGCGTGCGCGAGGTCATCCCGCTGGGCGGTGGGCGCTTCAGCGCAGGCTTTATCGAGGAGCTGGCGCAGCGCCCGGGCGTGGCTTTTGCCATACCGCGTACCCGGCAGATTGCCGCCACCGCCGAGCTGCTGATGCCGGCCCAGGGCCGCAGCGTGACCGTGGAGATGCTGCCGACCGCCAAGGGCGACCCGTTGCTGCTGCACGTGGCGCCGCCTGAAGGCGTGCAACAGGTGGTGCTGAGCTTTACCACCGCCGAAAAACTCGGCGCCAAGGCCGGCGACGAGGTGCAGGCCAGCTTCAGCCGCCAGCAGGCCGGCCAGGTGCAGTGGCGCCAGACCCGCTTGCAGGTGACCGCCGTGCTGCCCCTGGCAGCCTTCGAGCGTGACGGGCTGTTCGCCCCGCTGGCGCTGCTGGAGGCGGTGGAAGACTACCGCGATGGCCGCGCGGTGCCGGCGCTGGGCTGGCCGGGCGACGAGGTGGCCGCTGATACCCGGCGCGTGTACCCGGCGTTCCGGCTGTACGCCCGCGAGCTCACCGACGTGGAGCCGCTGCGCAGGTTTTTTGCCGAACGCAAGCTGCTGGTATCGACCCAGGCCGCGCAGATCGCCCAGGTGCAGTCGCTGAGCCGCAACCTCGACCTGGTGTTCTGGATCATCGCCGCGCTGGCGGTTGCGGGCGCCGTGGCGGCCACCGCCGCCGGCGCGGTGGCGGCGGTGGAGCGCAAGCAGCGTGAGCTTGCGGTGCTGCGCCTGCTGGGGTTTGGCAGCGCTGCACTGCTGCTGTTCGTGATGGTGCAGGCGCTGTACAGCGGCCTGCTGGCCGCCGCCGTGGCAGGGCTGTTGTACCTGCTGGCCGAACACGGCCTTAACCGAC
The DNA here is from genome assembly GCF_019139895.1 of Pseudomonas fakonensis. Classification (GTDB taxonomy): domain Bacteria; phylum Pseudomonadota; class Gammaproteobacteria; order Pseudomonadales; family Pseudomonadaceae; genus Aquipseudomonas; species Aquipseudomonas fakonensis. The sequence goes on from NZ_CP077076.1 coordinate 343,751, forward strand.
TTTTCATGCAGGTGCCGGGCGAGTTCGCCAGCCGCCTGCTGCCCGTGCATTACCTCGTTGCGCTGGGTGCCGTGCTGCTGGCCAGCACCACCGCCGCCGCCCTGGGTGGCTGGCGGGTTTCGCGCATCGACGCTGCCCAAGGAATTCGTGATGTCTGATAACCGCTTCAAGGCTGCGGCCTTGCTTGTAACTGCCCTGGGCCTGGCGGCCTGCTCGCCGGCCGATGGTGACGACAAGGCCAAGCCCGCAGCCCAGGCCGCCGCGCAGCCGGTCGATGCCGGCAAGCTGGACAACCCCAAGCCCCTGCCGGGCGATGTCAGCCTGCCGTTGCCGTGCGGCGGCGAACTGGTGCTGCGCAGCGTCTACGTGCTGGCCCAGGGCAGCCTGGACGACCGCGAGGTGAACCTTGGCTACCCGTTCAGCGAAGGCGAGGCGGGCTACAAGCAGTCGTTCATCTCCGGCTACCGGCGCGATTTCATCAACGGCCAGTTCAGCCTGCAGGATTTGCCGGCGCAGTGGCAGCAGGCGGTTGGCCCGACGCTGCCCAAGCTCGACAAGGGCGCGCCACTGAAACCGATGATGTACTTCATCGGCAAGTACGAGGTGACCGCGCGCCAGTACGCTCAGGTGATGGCCCAGGCGCAGTCGCTGGCCAGTGGTGACGCGGCGCCGGCCTGCCAGCCTGAAACCAGCGCCGCCGGGCGCCTGCCCAAGGTCAAGCTGTCGCGCTTCGAGGCCGAGCGTTTTGCCGCCGTGTACAGCGCCTGGCTGATGAAGTACCACCGCGACCTGCTGCCGGTCAGTGGCCGGGGCAGCAAGGCCGAGGATGGCGGGGTGGGCTTTGTGCGCCTGCCCACCGAGGTGGAGTGGGAGTTCGCTGCCCGTGGCGGCTCGCAGGTCACTCGCCAGGAACTGGAAGGCCGGTTGTTCCCGCGCAAGGTCGAGGGCAGCGACAGCGAAGGGCCGCTGGCCGACTGGGCGGTGTTCAACCAGGTGGCCGGTGGCACCGGGCAGGCGGCGCGCTTGATGCCGATCGGTACCAAGCAGCCCAACCCGCTGGGGTTGTTCGATGTGATCGGCAACGCCGCCGAGATGGTCCAGGAGTCGTTCCAGCTGGTGAACGCCGGGCGCCTGCAAGGCGCCTACGGCGGCTTTGTGGTCAAGGGCGGCAACTACCTGGAAGGCGAGGGCACGCTGTTCACCGGCATGCGCCGTGAATACCCGCTGTTTGGCGGCGATGGCACCGAACAGCGCAACGAGACCACCGGTTTTCGTATTGCCATCGGCGCCCTGTCGGCGCCGCGCTCGCGCTACCAGGAGCTGTTCGAGCAGTGGCAGAAGGAGGGCCGTCTGGCCGGGCTGACCGACGATATCGACGCCGCACAAGACCCGACCAAGCGCCTGGACAGCATCATTGCTGCCACCAGCGACCCGCGCCAGCAGGCCGAGCTTGGGGTGGTGAACGAAGAGCTCAAGCGCAACGTGTCGCTGATCGCCCGCCAGCGTGAAGAGGCCGCCGGCAACCTGATCCAGTCGGCGGCCTTGGTGGCCGAGACCATCAACAACTACAACATCCGCCTGACCAACCTGAAGAACACCCAGGCCAAGGCCGAGGCTTCGGGCGACCAGACCAGCGCGCGCATGTACGGCGCCGCCATCGCCAATGGCCGCGCGGCGCTGGATGGCGCCGTGGCGATCTACATCGACAACCTGGCCAGCGGCACGCGCTACACCGATGCGGTGATCCAGGCGCAGTTCCAGCGCGTGCGTGAAGAACTCAACCGCAAGCCGGTGCTGGGCAACAGCCTGGTAACCCGCGCCACCCTGTTCGTCCGCCATGTCGGGGAGTACCGCCAAAGCCGGCGGGCCGACCCGGCGACGATCCTCAAGGAGCTGCTGGCATCGGCAGCCCCGCGCCCCTAGGGACAGACAGTTTCAACTGAAAGGAACACCGGGCGGCCTTGTGCCCCCGGCCATCGACAAACCCAAGAGAGAACCTGACCATGTTCACCCGCAAACCCCTGATCAATGCCTCCCAGGCCCGTACCGCACTGCTGCTGGCCGCAGGTTTCAGCACCGTGCTGCTGGCCGGCTGTGCCAGCTCGCCGGCCTCCAAGGTAGGCGCCACCACCAAGGTCGAGTACTACCCCAACTGCTACGAGCCGGTGCAGCACCTGCGCAGCACCGACGGCGACATGACCCGCTCGGTGGCCACCGGTGCGGTGATCGGTGCCCTCGGCGGCGCCCTGGCCGGCGCCCTGGTGGATGACGAAAAACGCGGCCGCAACGCCGCCATCGGCGCGGCGGGCGGCGCCTTGGTGGGCGGTGCTGCCGGCTACTACACCGAGCGCCAGAAGCAGATCACCGACGACAAGCAGCGCATCGCCTCGTACGCCACCGACATCAGCAAGAACGCAGCCGACGTCGACCGCACCACGGCCTACGCCAAGTCCTCCCAGGCTTGCTACCAGCGTGAGTTCACCAGCCTGATCGATGGCCGCAAGTCGGGCCGTATCAACGATGCCGAGGGCCGCAAGCGCCTGGCCGAGATCGTCTCGGGCCTGCAGGAGTCGAACAAGCTGCTGACCGCGGTCAACGGCCGTTTGGGTGAGAACCTGAACAACTACACCCAGGCCTACGAGCAGGACCTCAAGCAGGTGGGCGTGCAGCGCACCGAGGTGGTGGCCGTGGCCGAGCCGCCGAAGGTTGCCACCACCGGTAAGAAGAAAACCCAGAAAGTGCAGCCGGCCAAGGTCAACAAGAACGTGCCGCAGGAGGCCGTGGCCACCGAGAAGACCCTGCAGAACGCCACCACCAAGCAGGCTGAGGCGCAGCAGGTGGCCAAGGCCGGTAACGACCAGGTGAACGGCATGTGCCGCAACCCGGACATGGGCGACTGGGCACCGGTGCCTTGCCCGAACGTTTGATGATCTAAGGCCTCACGGTGGCCGTGGGAGCGGGCTAGCCCCGCGATGGCGTTGGTGAAACCACTGATGCCATCGCAGGGCTAGCCCGCTCCTACGAGCCCTGGAGGCCGTGGATTGTGTGAGGATTTGCTTGTGACAGACCTTCTGGTCAATTCCCTGGCCAACAGTTCCCAGTTCCTGGCCCGCCAGCGCATCCAGGCCCGGATCAACCTGCCGCAGATGTTCGCCGCCATCGACGCCGACCCGCGTATCGTCGGCGCCGGGGTGGTGTACATCGACGCCGAATACAACGTGATCACCCTGCGCGAGTTCCAGCCGATCTGCAGCATTCGCCCCAAGCGGGTGATCCTGCGCGAGATCAAGAAGTACCAGACCCCCGCCCAGTACACCGAGCAGTTGCAGACCAACCCGCGTGAGTCGCGGGTGGTGAAGGAGGCGGTGAACACCACGCTGTCCTGTGCCGGTGCGGTGATTGGCTGGTTCGTGGTGTTCAGCGGCACCATCGCTGCGCCTTTTTCTGCGGGTACCAGCCTGGTGCTGACCTACGTTGGTGGCGCCGCAGCGACCGCCAGCAGCATCCAGTGCGGCATCGGCATCATGCGCACAGTGCGCGAAGTGACCAACCCGGCGGCCAACGACGCGCTGGACAACAGCCAGTGGTACCAGACCGCATCCCTGGTGCTCGATGGCGTATCGCTGCTGGGCGTCGGCGCTTCGGGCCTGACCACTCTCAAGTACCTGCAAGTGCACAAAGCCTCTACTGGCCGCAGCTGGCTGGAGCTGACCAAGAGCCTCAGCCGCCAGCAGCGCAAGGCGCTGACCGACGAGTTGCTGTCGATCAAGCACCCGAGCCTCACTGCCAAGCAGCTCAAGCTGGAGCAGGCCGCAGGCAACCTGACCAAGCGCTACACCCCGGCGCAGATCAACCATGCCACGCAAACCCTGCTGCGCGACTCGCTCGGCGCAACGTTGGGCTTCGCCGGGAGTGGTTCGGTGCAGAGCATTGCCGTGGGGCTGTACGAGGAATTCGAATGATGAAGCCCGGCGAGTTTCAAGGGTTCATGCGCCAGTACTTCCCGACCTTTCTGTTGGGCTTTTTTATCTGTGTGGTAGCGGCTGCGTTATCGCTGGTCTTGTGGGTGGATGAGCACTGGTTCAATCACCCCGACAACCCGCTGTACACCCTGATTTTCAGCGCTGCGCTGATCGTGCCGCTGTGCATCGGGCACTTCGCGATGATTCGTGGTCATGCATGGGCGATGTGGGTGGTGTTGCCGGTGCCGGGGGTCTCCCTGTTGCTGGCGCTGAGCCTGTTCGGCAGCGGCCTGCCTGCAGTGTTGTTGGCGATCGTTGTGGCGCTGGCGTTGCTGGCGCTGCTGGTGTTCAACAGTGCGCGGCATCGGGAGATGCGCCGACGGTTGGTGGAGTTGCGTCGGCAGCGGTGAGGCCTTGGAAGGCAACCTGAGATCTGTAAGGAAACATACCTATGACAGCATTCATGCCCAACCCATTGGGCAACACCACGCAATATCTGGCGCGCCAACGCCTGTTGGCGCTGATCGACTCGCAGAAGTTGTTCAAGGCAGTCGATGCCGACCCAGGCATTGTCGGTGCGGGGGTGGTGTGGATTGATAGCGATTACAACGTCATCACCCTGCGCGAGTTCCAGCCGATCTGCAGCCTGCAGCCTAAACGCCTGATCCTGCGCGAGACCCCGCGCTATCTGTCGCCGGAGCAGTTCAAGGCCAAGATCGAAACCGATCCGCGCGAGTCTGGCGTGCTGTGGGAAGCCTTCAATATGGGCCTGGCCTGTGGCAGCGCCTATCTGGGCTGGCTGGTCATGGTCAACGGCACCATGGCCGCGCCCTTTACCGGTGGCGCCAGCCTGGTGCTGACTGTGCTGGGGTATGCAGCGGCGGCGGCGGGCACCGCGCAATGCGGTATCGGGTTAGTGCGCACAGGTTTCGAGATGTACGACCCTTCGCTCAATGATGCACTGGACGGGGATGACTTCTACAACGATATCTCCTGGATGCTCGATGTGGTGGCGCTGGCGGGGGTGGTCAGTACCGCCAAGAGCACGGTGCAGTTCATTCTGGCGCGCAAACGTGCCACCGGCCAGAGCTGGCGCCAGTTGACCAAGGCACTGAGCCGACAGCAACGCAAGGCGCTTGCCACTGAACTGCTCGCCCTTGAGCATCCCACCCTGACGGCCAGGCAGCTCAAGCTAAGGCAGGCGACAGGGGCGTTACCCAAGCGTATGACGCCGACCCAGGTCAACACTGTGACTACCACACGTATCCAGGATGCCACTGGCGGGGTATTGGGGCTTGTCGGGAGCGGCTTGGTGCGTCGCGGGTTAAGTGAAGTCAAAGGCCTGGCAATTGGTTTGTACGAGGAAATAAAGGAATGAGGCGCAGTCCAGAGTTCACTGAATTCGTCAGGCGCTACTTTGGCGTTTTCATAGGCACCTGGTTTACCTCGCTGGTGGCGGTGGCGTGGAGCTTCGTGCTGGTGTGGGGTACCTGGTTCAGGGCGGGGAGCAAGGATGAAATGCGCGCGACCTTGGTCGCGCTGTTGGTGGTCTTCATGCTTGGCCATGGCGCGGTAGTGCGTGGACGGGGGTGGGGGGCGTGGATTGTGGCGGCGATGTGCGTGGCCTGTGTGGTGCTGGTAATCGGGACCTATGGGCAACGCCCGCATCTGTTTCTGTTCAGCGCAAGTGTTGCGTTTGCCTTGGGGACATTGCTGTTGCTGAACAGCAGGCGCTATCGGGAAATGCAGCAGGTGTTGGCGGAGCATCGGCAAAGACGTCAGGCTGCCCGTTGCCGTCGATAGTGACATGCGGATGTTGGTATGAAGGCTTTTACAAGGAAATGGTCAGTTGAATCGCGGCCCTGAGTTTCAAGAGTTCATGCAGCGCTACCTCTCGAGTTTCATAGCTGCGAACTTTTTATCGCTCTACGCTTTTGCGGCGACCTTTTGGTTGGTGTGGCACACCTACTGCTGGACCTGTACACGAGAGACGGTATTTCCCGTCAGCTTCTTCACGCTGATCATCATTCTTGTCACAGCGCATGCCGCTGTGGTGAGAGGACGCAATTGGGGCGCCTGGCTGGTCGCGCTGTTTTGTGTGTGCAGCATCATCATCGTATTGCCAACCTACAGTTACCGGCCGCACTTGTTTATCTATTCAAGCGCTCTGTTCGCTGGGTTGAGCACGCTTCTAGTGCTCAGCAGCAGAAAATACCGAGAGATGTGTGTGCAGCTTTTCGAGTATCGGCAAAAGCGTAAAGCCGACCGGGTAGCTGTGGCCAAGCGCCCCAAGGTCATTCGGCAGCGCGGGCGCTGATTTGAGGAGGTAGTTGGCGGAGCATGGGGCGCACGGGTGATGCAGTACCCTGTAGGAGCGGCCTTGCGCCGCGAAAGGCGCGCGTAGCGGGCCCGGGATTTGCGCATCATGCAAGATTGCCGGGCCTGCCATGCAGGCCTTTCGCGGCACAAGGCCGCTCCTACAGGACTGCGCCAGCCTGAATGCTGTGCTGTCCCCGTGGGTGCGGGCTCGCCCCGCGCTGGGGTTGGCGCTCAGTGGCGCCGGTTGCGGGCGATCTCGATATCGTTCATCAGCGCCTTGGCCAGGGCGCTGAGGTAGTCTGCGGCGCCCAGCAGTTTGTGGTCATCCTCGGCATCGCCTTCGCGGATCAGGTGCTTGATGTAGCCCAGCAAAATCGACACCTGTTCGTAAGCATCGTCGATGGGGATGCCGGGCATCACCCGTAGTAGCGGCAGCGGCGGGTTGCCGGCCTCCAGCAGGGTTTCGACGCCGGCGGTTACGGCGGTGGGTTCGGCCATGTCATGCCTCGCTTCTGAACAGGGTCATGTCCAGGCGGCCCAGCACGTGCTCGCCTAACGCCCGGGCGATATCGGTGGCGTGGGCGGCGTTGGCGAGCATGCTCAAGCCCGGTTCGCCTGCGTGGTTGCGGCAGTGTTCGTCGATGGTTTCCGAGACGCCGCGCAGCAGCTCGTTGAGGTGCATGAGGGCATCGGGCGGGTACATGTCGGTGCGGACGGTGAAGAAGGGGGTGAGGGGGAGTTTGCCCAGGGGTGGGTCGGGGACGATTTTTTTCATGATGCAGCTCCAAGGTTCGCTTCAAGGAGCTGCCACGTCGACCTTCTCACGGGTAGAGGGTGGCAGCCGTGCGTGGGGTGAGAAACCGAGGGAACCTTGGAAAACTCGGCCAGGCAAAGCCTGCCCGCGCACGGCTGCCATGACGACTCAGCCGCTGAAGGATTCCCGACGGGTTCTCACGCCCGGTCACCTGATGGCGACCCGAGGACGTTATTCCCGAGGTGAAAGACCGGCAACGGTGAAGCTTCTGAGTCGCGCGTAGGATAGGTCTGAAGCTGCTCGATCTCGAAGCATTTGGTAGCAGGTTCGGAAATGTCGTACAGATTTGAAGCTGGCGCCCCAGCGGTTTCAGGCCATGCACCTGGATGCCTCGATGCGATCTGAAGGCATGCACCTGTCAGCCCTGATGCCCTGGCAAGACATGCACCAAGGCGGACACCGGTACTTTCGCAGGAGTAATTGGCCCGAAATAAACTGTGGGAGCGGGCTTGCCCGCGAAGCGCCGCGCGGGCGGCGCTCGATCTTGAGGGCGCTGCAAGGCTTTCGCCGGGCACTTGTATGCCTTGATGCAATTTCAAGACATGCGTCTGTATGCCCTGATGCAATCTCAATACATGCCCATCCAGACCGGCTGGATTTTCAAAGCATGCAGTTACATGCCTCGGTACTGCTTGGATACAGGGGCCAGGCACACCCCTGAGATTACCTGAACCATGGCTACCTCGACCGCATGAGGGCTGCAAGGTGTCCGCCGAAAGCCTTGCAGCGCTCTCAAGATCGAGCGCCGCCCGCGCGGCGCTTCGCGGGCAAGCCCGCTCCCACATTTGTTGCAACGTGGCCATGCCTGTCAGGCCATGGTTGCCCGCCTGGTGCATGTCTTGAGATTGGATCAAGGCTTGCAGATACATGCCTTGAAATCGTATTTGCGCCCAGGTAGCTCGCCCGCAAGATCCCGCATCACATCTCCCCGGCCCAATCCACCACCCTGACCATAATTTCCCACGAGCCGCCCATTCGTCGCTTCGGTGGGTATAGTGTTGATAGATAGCTTGTGGTGGTTATACTAACCACCGCTGCGTACAACCCAAGGACAGGGTTAATGAACAGCCGCGAAATGATTTCGGTGATCGAGGCCGATGGTTGGTACCTGGTGCGTTCCAAGGGTAGCCACCACCACTTCAAGCACCGCCACAAGCCCGGGCTGGTGACCATCCCGCACCCGAAAAAGGACCTGCTGGCCGCCACTGCGGCCAGCATCCTGCGCCAGGCGCGCATCGGTTACGCCAGCTGACCAGGAGAACCACTGCCATGTTGTTTCCCATCGCCATCCTTGCCGGCGACGACCAGCACGCCTGGGGCGTTGAAGTACCGGACATTCCCGGCTGCTTCTCGGCCGGTGAAGACCTCGACCATGCCATCGCCATGGCCCGCGAGGCCATCGAGGGCCACCTCGAACTGCTGGCCCAGGACCAGCAGGAGATCCCCAAGGCCAGCACCGTGACCGTGCATGCGGCCAACCCTGACTACGCCGGCTGCACCTGGGCGCTGATCGATATCGATATCACCCGCTACCTGGGCAAGGCCGAGAAGCTCAACATCACCCTGCCGGCGTATCTGCTGACCCGTATCGACAGCTATGTGCAGAACCACCCCGAGCACAAGAGCCGGTCGGGGTTTTTGGCCGAGGCGGCGTTGCGGATTTTGCAGGGGGATTGCAAGTAGGCGGGTTGAGCGCCTTTTGGGGTGCTGCTTTGGGTTGCCTGGGCTGGCCTCATCGCCGGCAAGCCGGCTCCTACAGGTATGGCGCCGGGCTGAAGGAGGCGGGATGTTCAGCCGGCGGGGCCGCCTTTGGGCAGCAGCACGCTGGCCCGCAGGCCGCCGCCTTCACGGTTGTTCAGCACCAGCTCACCGCCATGGCTGGCAGCAATGCGCTGGGCGATGCTCAGGCCCAGGCCGTAGCCGCCGGAGGCCTGGTTGCGTGAATTTTCGCCGCGTACGAACGGGTCGGTGACGGTGGCCAGCAAGGCCGGCGCGATGCCGGGGCCACGGTCGTCGATGTGGATGTAAACACCGGTGATCGCCGTTTCCAGCGTGACTGACACCTCGCGGCCATAGCGCAGCGCGTTGACCAGCAGGTTCTGCAGGCAACGCTGCATCAACAAGGCATCCACCCGCACCTTGCCGGCGTGGCCGTGCACCGGCAGTGGCTCATCGCTGCTGGCAAGGTCGGCGCACAGGCGCGCCACCAGGCGGTCGAGGTCTACTTCCTGCAGGTTCTGCTGCTCGCCGGCACGCAGGTAATCCAGTACCTGGCCGATCATGCCGTCCATCTGTGCGATGTTCTGGCGTAGCCGTTCCTTGTGTTCGCCGTCCTCCAGCCGCTCCAGGCGCAGGCGCATGCGGGTCAGCGGGGTGCGCAGGTCGTGGGACACGGCGGCAAGGAAGTAGGCCTTGTCGTTGACCATGGCGATCAGCCGCTGCTGCATGGCATTGAAGGCCAGGGCGGCGTGGCGCACTTCCTCGGGGCCATCCAGCGGCAGCGGCGCCTGCTCGAGGTTGCGGCCAAGGCCTCTGGCGGCTTCGGCCAGGCGGCGCACCGGGCGCAGGCACAGGCGTACTGCCACCAGGCACACCAGCAGCACGGCGACAATGCGCAGGGCGTACACCCGCAACAGGTAGTCACTGATCAGCACCCAGGCCGATTCGCCGCTCCAGCCTTGCAGCTCTTGCCCGTCGATGGTCAGCCAGTGGCCATCGGCCAGGGGCACGGCAAACTCGATATGGGCCTGGGCGGTGCGCAGGCCGAACAGGCTGCGCCAGACGATGGGCTGGCCCAACTCGTCGGTGAGCTGCACCTTGAGCAGGCGCACCTGCGGGTCGCGGCCCAGCTCGTAGGCCAGCGCCTGGTGCAGCAGCAGCTCGATGCGCCGCCGGCCACGGCGCTCGTCGTGCTGTGCCTCGGGCAGCGACTCGGCGCAGCGCAGCTGATAGTGGCGCGGCACCTGCAAGGTGCCGGCGTGGCATTGCGCCTGGGCGATCAGCGGGGCGCTGCGCGCGGCGATCAGGCGCACCGGTGCCTCCAGCACCTGGGCAAAGCGCACATCGAACCAGATGCTGCTGGACATCAGCTGGATCACCAGGGTGCCGCTGACCATGATCAGCAGCAACTGGCCGAACAGCGTGCGTGGCCACAACCGGCGCAGCAGGCGCACCTCAGGCCCCCGACGCTTCGCGGCTGAGGCTCAGCAGGTAGCCCTCGTTGCGGATGGTGAGAATCTGCGCGGCGTTACCCGGTGCGCGGCGCAGTTGCTGGCGCAGGCGACTGATGCACATGTCTACCGAGCGGTCGTCGGGCAGGTGGTCGCGGCCGAACGCGCTGCGCGTGAGGTGATCGCGGGACACCACGCGGTTGTTGGCCTCCAGCAGCTCGCGCAGCACCCGGTAGTCGGAGCGTGGCAGGGTCAGGGCCTGGCCGTCGGGGTGGGTGAGCAGGCGCTTGACCGGGTCCAGGCGAAAACCTGCGAACAGGTGGGGTTCGGCGTCGCTTTCCTCGGTTTGGGCCTCCAGGCGCTGCGGGCGGCGCAGCACGGCCTTGATCCGGGCGATCAGCTCGCGCGGCTCGAAGGGTTTGGCCAGGTAGTCGTCGGCGCCCACCTCCAGGCCGATGATGCGGTCCAGGGTACTGCCCTTGGCCGACAGCATGATTACCGCAAGGCCCGGCACCGCCTGCAACTGGCGGCACAGGCTCAGGCCATCTTCACCGGGCAGCATCAGGTCGAGCACCACCAGGTCGACCTTCAAGCGCGCCAGCTGTTCGCGCATCTGCTCGCCGTCGGCGGCCGCCAGCACGTTGTAACCGGCTTCGGTGAGGTATTCACAAAGAAGTTCGCGGATCTCGTCGTCATCGTCGACGACCAGCAGGGTCATGCTCATTACTGATGTACCTGTAGAGGAGAGCTTGTGCGCTGGTTACGTCCTATTACATGCCCGTACATGCCGGGCATGGAGCGCAGAAGGCGGATGCCTAGAATCGTAACAAAAAATCATCTGCAAATACGAAGTCTTCCCAAACGGTACGCCAGCACATCATGAACGACGCATTCTGCATGACCCGAGGCGGCAGCCGCCTCACCCCGCTTGCCTTCTTCGTCGCCTTCGGGCTTTCCGGTACTGCCATGGCCGCCGATGGCCAGGCGTTGGTGCTGGACGCGACCAACATCGACAGCAGCGCGCTACCGGTGGCCGACGATGCCGGGCAAATCGGCTACACCGTCGAGAGCACCCGCAGCTCCACGGGCCTGAAGCTGACCCCACGGCAGACCCCGCAGTCGGTGACCACCATCACCCGCCAGCAGATGGACGACCGCGGTGTGCAGAACATCGAGCAGGCGCTGGAAACCACGCCCGGCGTCAGCGTCAGCAAGAGCGAGGTGGGCGGGCGTACCGACTTCCGCGCCCGGGGTTACTCGGTGAGCAACTGGAAGGTGGACGGCCTGCAGTTCCAGGGTGGTTCGGACTTCAACAGCGGCGGCAACGCGCTGAACATGGACCTGTACGAGCGCATTGACATCGTGCGGGGCGCCAACGGCCTGCTGGGCGGCACCGGCGACCCGTCGGCCACCGTCAACCTGATCCGCAAGGCGCCTACCCGCACCTTCGGCGGCAGCGCCTACGCCACCTACGGCAGCTGGGACAAGCGCCGCCTGGGCGCTGACCTGAACCTGCCGCTGTCCGAGGACGGCCGCCTGCGTTCGCGCTTCGTGATGACCCAGGAAGACGCCAACTCGTTCCGCGACAACCAGTCCAACCGCTCCCGCGCAGCGCTGGCCAACTTCGAGTTCGACCTGGACGACGCCACTACTCTGGGCGCCGGTTACCAGTACGAGTACAACAAGGTGGTCGGTGCTGGCTGGGGTGCCAACATTCCGATCTGGTACGGCGACGGCAGCAAGACCGACCTGCCGCGCAGCAGCAACGTGGCGCCGAGCTGGAGCTTTGGCGAGTACATCACTCGCACCGCATTCGGCTCGCTGGCGCACCGCTTCGACAACGACTGGAGCCTGGACCTGAAAGTGGCCCAGAGCACCAGCGAGGTGCTCAACCACCGTGGCCTGGCCAAGGTCAACTCGACCTCGGGCGGCAACTACGGCGGCTATTGGAACCAGGATGGCAGCGGCGCGGTGCTCAACGGCCTGCACAGCTCGGTCGATACCACCCAGCAGTCGGCGCAGATCGACCTGTCCGGGCCGTTCGAGCTGTTCGGTCGCAGCCACCAGGCGATGGTCGGCTACAACGACAGCCGCACCGTGGCCTGGTCGCCGGAATACAACTGCACCATGATCGGCGACGGCATCAGCCGCGCCGGTGCCCGTGGTTGCCAGTTCCGCGCCAACAATGGCCTGCCGATCAGCGATTGGGGCAATGGCGTGGATGAGGACTACCAGCTGCTGACCTCGCAGACCGGTCGCCACACCAAGACCACCACCCGCCTGCAGGGCATGTACGCCGCCACCCGCCTGAGCATCACCGACCCGCTGTCGGTGATCCTCGGCGCGCGGGTGACCGATTACTCAGCCACCACCCTGGCCCTGGACGGCACCCGTACCAACCAGCAGAACAACGGCATCGTCACGCCTTACCTGGGCGCGGTCTACGACCTCAACGACACCTACTCGCTGTATGCCAGCTACACCGACATCTTCAACCCGCAGACCCAGGAAACCGTCAGCGGCGGCCGGGTCGAGCCGATTCGTGGCCAGAGCTACGAAAGCGGTATCAAGGGCGCCTGGTTCGATGGCCGCCTGAACGCATCGGCGGCGTACTTCCTGACCAAGCAGGAGAACAAGGCGGTGCTGGCCGACGGCCTGTCGACGCCGACCGGCGGCGATGCCTACAAGGCAGGTTCCGGCCAGGAAACCGACGGTATCGACCTTGAAGTGGCGGGCGCGCTGACGCCGAACTGGAATGTCTACGCCGGCTACACCTACCTGCACTTCCGCCGTGTGGACAGCGATGGCCGCAGCGACCCGTCGCACCTGTTCAAGGCCTCGACCACCTACCGTCTGTCCGGCCCGCTGGAGCGCCTGACCCTGGGTGCCGGGGTGACCGCGCAGAGCAACATCCGCGCGCTGTCCAGCCCGGCCGGCCAGCCGACCAACGGGGTCAGCCGCAGCTCGACGGATGTGAACTGGTCCGGTTATGCGATCTGGAATGCCATGGCCAAGTACCAGGTGACCGACGATACCGCCGTCACCCTCAACGCCAACAACTTGTTCGACAAGCACTACTACACCCGTTACGGGTTCTATGCGGGGGCGATCTACGGCGACCCGCGCAACCTGGCGTTGACGGTGAGCACGTCGTTCTAAGTAGAAAAGCCCGCTGATGCGGGCTTTTTCTTGTGAGGTTGGTTGATTTTTGATCGAGTCACGTATACGTTACATGACAACTGATTTGTAACGCATACGGAACATGGACTCTTCACTGATCACCGATCGCCTGGGGGCGCTTATTCGAACTCGCCGCCTCAATCGCGGGTTGACCCAGCAACAGGTCGCTGCTTTGGCGGGGCTCACCCGGCAGAAAGTCATCGCCGTAGAACAGGGCAGCTTTTCTGTTGCCATGGGCGCTTACGCCAAGGTGCTGGCTGCGCTTGATTGTGAGCTGCAGGTGGTGCCAGCAGTGATGCCGACGCTTGACGAAATTCAGGGGTTGTTTGAATGAACGGATCGCTCACTGTCAGTACACCGGAGGGTGGCAGCGGGGCTCTGTTGCAAAGCGCAGGTGACTTTCTTTTTCGCTATGCGCCTGATGCGGACCGGCGCGCGGCACTCAGCTTGCTGATGCCGGTGCGTGCAGAGGAGTATCGCCACCGCGAGTTGCACCCGGTGTTCCAGATGAACCTGCCGGAAGGTTACGTGCTGGAGCAACTGCGCAACCGGCTGGCCAAGGTCGTGCAAGTTGACCCTATGCTTCTGCTGGCGTTGTCCGGCAGCAGTTCGCCGATCGGGCGTGTCCATGTCAGTTCTCGATCAGTCGATGCTTTATTGCGGCGTCAGCAATTCCCCGGCGAAAAACTGCGAGACATCCTTGCTTGGGATGGCTCGGAAGACATCTTCGCTGACCTTGTCGACCGCTACATCCTGCGTGCAGGAGTGTCCGGGGTACAGCCCAAGGTACTGGTCCCGGAGCAGTTCGACCCGCTGGCGCAGCGGTTCACCTCGAAAACGTCCGAGTTGATCATCAAGAGCGGGCGCGACGAGTACCCGGGGTTGGCGATCAACGAGTACCTGTGCATGTCCATTGCACAGGCGGCCGGAATCCCGGTACCGCAGTTCTTCCTTTCCGATAACGCCCGGTTGTTCGTGATGCGCCGTTTCGACCGTGATGAGCGTAACAACCCGATCGGCTTCGAAGACATGGCCGCACTCATGGGGCTTGCCGCAGACCAGAAGTACAGCAAAAGCTACGCCGCTATCGCCAAGGCCATTCGGCTTTTTTGCGCACCTGAGTATGTTCAGGCGTCGTTGCAACAGCTGTTCGCGATGGTTGCCTTGAGTTGCATCGTCGGTAATGGCGACGGGCACTTGAAGAACTTCGGGTTGCTGTACTCCGACCCATTCCAGCGCGATGCGCGCCTGGCGCCTGCCTACGATATCGTCAATACCACGGCCTACATTCCAGAGGATGTGTTGGCGCTATCGTTATCGGGAAACAAGTCCCTGTTCGCATCACGCCAGGGTTTGTTGGACTTCGCGCAATCGTGCGATGTGAGCAACCCTGCGCAGGTCATCCTTCATCAGCTCGAGGCGATGGAGCGGGTGTTCAAGGCAGAAACGGACCTGTGCGAGCAAGCGCAGCACGTGGTGCTGGCGATCAAGGCGAGTGCATTGCCGTTTCTCCAGACCTTTGGCTGAGGAGCCAGCCCTGCTGGCTGCGCAGTAGGGCAGGTAACTGAAGCGTGGGAGCGGGCATCGCATGGCCTTCAGGCATTTGCTGTACCTGTAGGAGCCGGCTTGCCGGCGATCACCGGCACAGCCGGTGCCAGCTTCGCCTGTGCCGGCCCTATCGCCGGCAAGCCGGCTCCTACAGGGGACGCGCTAGATTTTAGAAATTGAACAAGTCAGTTGCTCCCACCTACTTCAGTGAGGCGCTTCAGACCACGCTCTCCCGCTTGAGCTTGCTCACATGCCCATGCCCCGCGGCTTGCAGGCGCTGTACCAGATCATTGCGTGCCTGCCCGCCGCCGGCGCGCACGTAATCGAGCTCTGCCGCAGTCATCAGCACCACCGGCACCAGGGTCACCGGCGACAGCGGCATGTCCGCCAGGTGCGTGGCAAAGTCCGGCGCCGGCCCGCCCACCAGCACGCCCAAGCAGTCATCCGCGCTGATGAAGTGCGCCGGGAGCTCATCGCCCATGCAGGGCGACTGGCTTACCCCGGGCAGCTCCAGTGAAAGCACCCCATAGCGCTCCAGCTGATGGCCGATGCCACCAGCGTCGGCCACCGTGGAGGCCACGGTACGCACCACATCGAAGGCCCAGGTGCGCATGAACGGGCTGACATCGCCCGGGGTGCGGGCTGCTTCAGGGAAGTCGGGCGATTCGATGAACAGCTCCAGCTCAAAGCCGTTGCCGCCGCCTTCGACATCGTCGAACGGGTCGCTGAGCCCGTCGGTGGCCAGCACAATGCTGTTGACCCGGCGCACCACGCGGTAGGCCTGGCGGGTGGAGGGCCAGTGCGGGCCGCCCATCAGGCTGGGGCTGATCATGTAGCCGAGCACGTCCTGCTCGACTTCGCCGACGCTTTGCCAGTGGCGGTCCAGGCGTGCGCAGCCGGCTTCGCGGGCGGCCTGGTTGGCGGCTTCGGCGGCGGTCATGGCGGGTTCTGGCGCTGGCGCGGTTGGCTGTTCAGCTGCTTTCGGGCGCTGCAGGCCGAACAGTTTCTTGAAGAAGTCCATGGGCGGTCCTTGCGGGTATTTGGGCGACCGCCATGGTGCCGTGTGCCGCCCAGGTGCTCAACCGCTGCCTGGCTGCAACGTGACCGGCTTGGCGTCCAGCGGCGTTTCCAGCCCGTTGTCGAAGCTGTCCCAGTCTTCGCCGAACAGCTCGGCCGGGTGCATGGTGCGGCTGGCGCCATTGCCGCAGGCCAGCGCACTGGCCGCGCAGTACAGGTCGCAACCCCAGCAGATACGCTCGGGGTGGCTGGGGTTGGCGGGGAATTTCTTGGCCATGGTCTCCCTCCATGAAGTGGGTACCTGAACCACAGGCTATGCCGCCCATGGCCAAGGGGCATGACATAAATCAACGCCTCAGCGGATCGGGCCAGGCGCTTCCAGCTGGCTCATCAGTTCGTCGTCCCATTGCCCCTGCACCTGCACATGGGCCGCAGCCCCCAGCATCACCGCCTCGATCAGGTTGTGGTTGAGGTAGGTGTACAGCCCGGGCTGGCGGAAGGTGTACAGCGCCGCACCGGCTGCGCCGCCGGGGATGAACCAGGTTTCCAGGTTGCGCTGCGGCGGGTTGGCGAACTTGCCCGAGGCCCACACGTAGTCGCCATGGCCGCCGATCAGGTGCGGGCGGGTGTCGCGGTTGGCCTGGGAGTGGACGATCAGCACCGTCTCGCCCACCTTGGCGCTGAGCGCATGTTCGCCGGTCAGCGCACCCACGCTGCCGTTGAACACGATGTGCGATGGCACCAGCCCTTTCATCAGTTGCTGCATGTCGCCGAAGCTGGCGATGGGCGTGGGGTAGCGCTTGAACTTGCCGTTGCTGTCGCGGGGGATGTAGTAGTCCTGCTCGCCGATGTACCACACCTTGTCGTAGTGCAGTGGCCGGCCCTCGGGGTCTTTCAAACCATCGCGCGGCAGCACCATGATCGCGCCGTTCATGCCGCACACCACATGCCAGGGGATCATCACCCCGCCCGGTGCGCAGTGGTACACGAACACCCCGGCGCGGTCGGCCTTGAAGCGCAGCTTCACCTGCTGGCCCGGCTGCACATGGGTCAGCTCACCGCCGCCCAGGGCGCCGGTGGACGCGTGAAAGTCGATGTTGTGCATCATGCTGTTGCTGGCCGGGTTGACCAGGGTGAGCTCGACCTGGTCGCCCTCGTGCACCACCATCAGCGGGCCCGGCACCGAGCCGTTGAAGGTCATGGCGTGGATGTAGGCGCCCTGGTTGTCGACCGCCAGCTCCTTCTCCTCGATGACCATGCGGAACTCGACGATGCGCGGCTGGCCGGGCGCCTGTTGGGTGTGGGCATGCACCTGGGGTGGGGCCACCAGCTCGACCTTGGCCCGTTCCATTTTCGCCAGGGCCGTTGCCGGTTTTTGCTGTGCTGGCGTTGCTGCCCGCGCCTGGTTACTGGCCAACAGGCTGGCACCAACGCCCAGCAACACGCCGCCGGCAAGGATGCCGCGCCGGGTCAGGGCTACTCCTTCTTGCTCGCTCATGGGACTTCTCCGTAAGTCGACGAAAGCCGTCGCGCTTATGGATAACCGTATTTTGTGTGCGGTTTATTGAGCGAAAACAACAAGTGGGGTAGTGGCGGGGTGATGGCGTTGCTTGGGCGGGCTACGCTGACAGGTAAAGGTTGCCAGCGTGCAGCGGCTTCAGGGGAGCGCAGGGCGTGAGCCGGTTTGTTTGTTTTGAAGGGGTTAACCATCGACAGTATGTGGTCAGTGTGGACCACATCATTGCGCTGTATCCGCTGGCGCAGGAACGCAGTTTTGTTAAGGGTGGGGTGGTGTTGGTGAGTGGGTTGGGGAAGGAAGGGCGGAATGTGGCGCTGGAGGTGGGGGGAGGGGAGATTCGGCGGTTGCAGAAGGTTTTGATGCAGGGGTGAGGGGGGGGTTGTGGTTGTGGCGATAGGCGGGTGCTTTGGTGTCAGCTGAAACAAAAAAAGCCCACTTTGCGGTGAGCCTTTTGAGTACTGCGTATGGTGGCACCAGGAGTCGAATTTAGTATTAAGTTACTGAAAATAAAGAACTTTAATTTTAAGTTTTTGTGTAGTACCTCGTTGTTTATCCTTTTAGGTCTCGTAGCTGTTCAATTTTTGAACACTCTCTTGGTGTCTCAGGCTCTCCTGTCTTGAAAAAGGGCCCTGTGGTACCTATAGCAGGTAAACCGTCGTGACTCTCGCGGCAGCGCCCTCTTTGTTTGAAGGCGATTCTTAACGTTCAAATGGAAAATTCTGACTGATTGGCAAAGGGACCTGGGCTGCCTACTCGAACGACTTTTCCTGCTTGGTCGAGGTCAGATTGCTGTGGAACGATGCCGTTGCTGCTGGGTGATGGAGGCGCTTGGTTATGCCGGTCACAGAATCAGTGACTATTTAGCTTGAAGCAGCCTCCAAGCTGTGCGATAGAAAGCTTGGGTGATGACGAATGGCCACTAGACGTAGGGGCGGAATTGAGTACAATCCGGCAAATTTTTGGATGTGGCTTATGCTACGCTGCAAGGAAGATGCATGTTCAAGCACCTGTATGCGTTCCGCTTTGACCGACCACTGTCTGTTGGACGCAACAAAGCGTGTCTAATTGAGTGTGCCGACATGACGAATCAACGGACTGAAGCCATCGTGAAATTCAGTGGGTGTGAATCGGGTCGTACGGGGCTGATCCGAGAAGCTTTGACGGCGTTTTTTGCTCGAGATCTTGAAATCCCAATTCCCCGGCCGCTGCTGATCGAGATCGTTGACGGGTTCAGTGCGGGACCTACGCACCGGGTCTACGATGAACTCATCGCAAAAAGCTCCAGATTTGCATTTGGATCGACAGCATTGCCGCCGGGTTTCACCATCTATGCGCCCGCTACGCCTCTCCGTGGTCCTATTGTACAGCGAGCCGCTAATTTATTCGTTTTCGACACCTTAATTGCAAATTGTGATCGGACTCCTAAAAATCCGAACTGCCTTATCAAAGGCGAGAATGCGATAGCAATTGATCATGATTTGGCATTCATGCTTGATGCACTGTTCTGGAAAGAACCGTGGAGGCTTGGTGGTGGTGATGAGCTTGCTGCACCTGATAAGCATATTTTTTGGGGATTGGCGAAAGCTCATAAGTTTGAGTTTGACGAGCTCAAAGAAAAGTTGTTAGAAATCAGTGATGAGCGTCTAGAAGAGTACATTGATGCGCTTCCAGAAGACTGGAAAAGCGGTAATGATTCCGCACCTAGAATTATCGAGTATATAAAGTCTTTGCGGGATAATGCAGACGCTACTTTCTCTGAGATTCAGAGGGTATTGCAATGAAATTAAGTACGTATGAATTCGCGGTTTTGAGATATGTTCATGATCGTGTTACTGGCGAATTTATTAATTTTGGCATAATTGCATACTGCAAAGCCAAGAGAAAGCTTTTGACGCAGTTCAAGACGCGTACTGCACGACTTTCAGCTGTTTTCCCCGATATGGATAGGCATCATATTAAGTCTGTTGCTAGGCATATATCTTCAGCTATAGATATAGAAAGCGAGAGGCTGCAGAAAGAATTGATATTTGAGGACGTCACGCTAGAGAGTGTGATAGGACGAATATTAAAGCGTGATGACAGTTCGCTTCAGTGGAGTGATGTGTCTGCAGGTGTGACATTCAGCTTTGAGGAAGAAGTGGACAGGATTTTCCATCGCTATGTCACTTATCATGACTCTCCTGCAGTAAGAGAACGGCGTACAGAGCAAGATATTTGGCGCGACTTTGAGAAGAAGCTCAAAAGTTTTTCCGCTGTTGAGCGTTTTGCACCTAAAAAAATATCCGTGCGTGATGATGAGTTAGAGTTTAAACATGCTTGGAAAAATGGGATATGGCACTGTGTGGAGCCGATCTCATTTGATTTGTCTGATGCAGATAATATGAAGGATAAAGCGCACCGTTGGCTAGGTCAGATGACTAGCATTCAAGATGCTCGAGAAGAGTTTAAACTCTATATGTTAGTTAGTAAGCCGCAAGATGAGGGGCTCGCTGCCGCCTTCGAGAAAGCGGTCAAGATTCTAAATAAGATACCAACCAACAAGGAACTTATTTTTGAAGAGGATGCTAGCAGCCTAGCGGATGCGATGATGATGAGGATACAGGATCATGATCACCAGGGGAGTTCGCATTGATTAGGGTTTTGCACATTTTATGTGACTGACATTTGTCGAGTGGTTGATCATGCCGCCGACAAATTGCATCCTCGTCTTATGTGGTTATAGTTCTTTGAACTGTAACTCACTGGTTTCAAAGATTTTTCCTGGGATTACATTGGTCGTTACAGGAGAAACTAAATTTTCAGGCGCAGGGCCTGATTGGTAGCTCCCTGCGCGGCAAGAGGTTTCCCCTGAATTTAATCTTAATCATGTGAAATTTTGATTTAGGGCGCTTACTAATTTCAAAGTTTTCCAGTCTCAGCACTGAGACGGAGCGCTCTGTCAGCAGGCGTGAAATTTCTAATCGTAGATGCCTGAGAGTTGAAGGTATGCTCGAAGCACTCCGTCTTTTTCTCTGTCCCAGAATCTGGCTAGTGAGAACCTGATCCGAGTGCCGGCAGCTATTGTAGAAGGCAGATCTGCGAGAGGCCGTACTCCTACGTACTTTATCCTCTTTGTCGAGGTTCCCCATGAAAAATGTTCGAAATAGTCGCCGCTCTTAACAAGTGCGCAATTTAACGTGGCGATTTGGACACTATAGTTTGTTGTGTTGCTAGGTTCCATATGGGCGCTGCCATCCCATATAAGCTTGCCGTCAAATATATCGTCAAGGCTCAAGTCCTCGTCGCAGAGTGAGGATATCAACGTATCGAAATCCTCGTCATTCAAGTCGCCAATATATGCTGACTCATAAACAGCGGCGTCTTCTGTGTGCGGTGGCCGAATGTTGTAGTGTGGTGCGTACGTAATTTGGTAGCACTGGCCAATTTGGTAAGGAGCGTCTGAAGCCAGCCTCTGAGCTTTGTCATCTAATAGGCGTAGCATTTTGCGGTTAGATCTATCCCAAGCACCTACGCATACACCTCCGGTCATTGAGGTCTTGCTTAGTACAACAATATTTGTTGTTACGGCCATAGCTTTCCCTATCTATAAGAATTCCTTGATTTCAAGGAGCTTTCATCCGAAAATAAATCGTTTCCAAGAGTCGAGTTTATTACATGCTTGATTACTGTTTCCTGGTCTTCAATATGTCCTAGCTTGTTGATGTGTAGCATGGGAATGTTTTGTTCGCTCAAGGAGCTACCTATGAGCTTGCTTCGGTGGCAATCGCACGGATCTATTTCACTGCACATGCATGCTATTTTTATTTTTTTTTCGTTCGCAGATGTAAGTCTTGCCAGACCTTCTTCGTAGAAAGACATTCCTTTCACTTTGTTATAGACGACATGTCCTTTCTCGTCGTAGCACGATGGCTCTGAGGGAAGTCCTCCCAGTTTATCTCCTAAGAATAAGTATCCAATTCCGCTTTGGTTAAGTAGTTCGTGTAGCTTCTTTTGATTGAACTGAGGGTGAAATCTTGACCTTGGTTTCGATCGGACATCAACTACATATTTTATTTCATAAATGTTTAATAGATTTATGAAGTCTTCGATTTTTCGACCTCCGTGGCCGATACTATAGATGTACGCATTTTTTTCAGTCATGATTCTTCCATCAGAAGGCAGCAGTCATATCCCACTCTAGCCTTAAGCGTATCAGAAGCTTAAATGGAGATCTTCAGTCTCCGGCTACTACGTTTTGGTTGATGGGCGGTTCTGTTGCAACAGCAAGGTTGCCAACGGATGGAGCAAGGGAATTATTTGATAGTAGCAAAGAGACACTATTAATCAACCCTCCCTTGATCTGATTGACTCGCGACTCAGATGCGAAGCCCTCGATTTAGCCAAATCTTGGGCTTCTCATTTCCCCACGTCATCCCGCCAAGAATGTTTAGTGTTATCAGGAATCAAGGCCCCTGCGACCTGTGGGGAATGTCCACTACGCGGGACTGGCGGCTCCTTACGTCCGGGAGCAAGGGCATCTCATGATCTGGCCTCCTGAGCACCGTTACCGGTGGGCGGGTGGAGGCTGCATTGGCTGACGAGACCAGTGCCGCGAGATCCTGAGCCGGGAGAACGCAGCGGTGCGATGACCGGGGCATGCCTGACTGTCAGTCAGGTGCAGTCCATTCCTTGGTCTGCGGCACCATCATCTGCATGGCTGTTGCTGGTGACATCGGCGTTTGTCACGAAGGGAACTGCGGCTGAGCCATGTGCGATCAGGGCTGCAGCAGTGTCAGGAGCGCCCGTCTCTTTCCAGTGAAAGAGACGGGCGCAGGTTGGCGCGAGCGAAATGGCCAAGCGGATGGGCTGCTGCTGAGCAGATGGGTAGGGTGGTTGCCGCGGGAGCAACGAAACGGCAGCCCGGCATTCCGATGTGTGTATGTGGCCAAATTTGCTGACATGGTCGTCGTGCTGCATTCATTCGTGAAAACGACCAACAGGTCCGACCGCCACGCGATGCAGGTCGCGCAAGAGCGGATGAAGGAGCTCAAGCACGAGCTGCGCAAGATGGGGTACAGGGTTTAGCTGCCAGGCGCTGGAGTGATGACGATCTGGGGAGGTGAACCGGCGTCGTTCGAGGGTAGGGCCAGGCTGGTGCGAAAGCCGAGCTTGTCGAGCATGTCCATCATGGCGTCCAGGGTGAACTTCTCGATCTTGCCATTCGCCAACTCGGATACCCGGGACTGGGTTACGTTCAGCCTGGCTGCGGCCTCGTGTTGTTTGAGGCCCATTTTTTTGATGCAGTCCGTGATGAAGATGGACAGGTCCATTTTCAGGGCCATTTTGCTGGCTGTCTCGGCATCGTGGGTGGCGTGGAAAGGGCTTTCGTGGAATTGAAGCGCCATTGGCTGGCCTCAGCTAAATTATCTAAAATTTACGATAAAATCGTAGCTGGGCATGATGGGCAAGTCAAAGTGATTCTTTTTGAGGATGTGTCTGCTTTTGGGCTGCGCTGATGGGCAGAGAATTGCGTCGCCCTTGGAGTTGTTGGGGCTGCTGCGCAGCCCATCGCAGGCAAGCCAGCTCCTACACGGAGCGCATCGAGCTCAAGCTTTGTTCAGTGCCTGTGGGGGCCGGCTTGCCGGTGACGAGGCGGGGTGAGTTGTGGTTTACCACGGCGGAAACAAAAAAGGCCCACCTTTCGGTGAGCCTTTTGAGTACTGCATATGGTGCCGGCACCAGGAATCGAACCCGGGACCTACTGATTACAAGTCAGTTGCTCTACCATCTGAGCTATACCGGCACAGGGGCGTCATTATAGCGATGGAATCGAGCCTGTAAACCACTTCCTCGCAAACTGCCTGCAATACCCTAAGTCACCGAGGCAAAAGGAGAAATTTCCTACCAGCCGCGGTGGATGGTGTTTACGCCTGGCTCGGTTTTGCCGGGGTTGAAGAACAGCTTGTCATTGTCGCAGCCGCGCTTGCGGCACGGGCTTTCGGCGTGCAGGGGCAGGCCGCGGTCGCCGCCGAGCTGCATGCCGGGGGTGTTCCAGTCCAGCGTGGTGGGCTTGGCGGTCGGGGCGGGGCTGGCGCAGCCGGTCATGGCCAGGGCGACGGTCAGCAGGGCAATGGGCTTGGCGTGTTTCACGATGTTCGAATCCGTTCCAAGGTCTGTAGTCAAAAACGCTGGATGGTACTGCTGCAGGCCGGGTGGTGTGGCTGTGGGCGGCAATTTTAGCGGCTGCTGCCAGGCAACAGGTAGCTTCAGAAGCGGTGGCTGTGACGCGCTTCCGCTTTGCCCTTGCAGTTAGCGTCGCGGGCCGTGAGGCCAGGACGCCCAGCGCATGCATCGCGGGCAGCCGGCGATGATACACCGTTTGGCCCTGCAGGGCTTCATCCATGATTGGTGGCCATATGATATCAATCGGTGTCACTAAAATCGAATGCTTAATATATTTTACGATTGCGCCGCGCTGTTTGGCCGCAGGCGGCGTATTTTGACTTTGAAGGTGGCCTCGGCTAACCTTGTGTTCATTATGTTGAACAGTAAAGCTTTCAAGCTCCTCTCCACCTCCCGCCTGGTCTCCCGTGAACGTCACTGGACCGGCGACCTCTAGCGCCACCCTCCCTCCACAGCCTTAAACGTTTCTGTCTCGCGCCGATGCCTGCGCGCTCGGCTGCTGTCGCCCATGGGAGGGCACCATGCGTTCCTGGATCTATCTGATCGTTGCCATCACCGCCGAGGTGATCGGCACGGCGTCGATGAAACTCGCCGCCACTTCGTCTCCATTCATCGGGCATGCCGTCATGTACGTGATGATCTGCCTGTCGTATTTCTTCCTGGCCCTGGCGGTCAAGCGGGTGCCGGTGGGCGTCGCTTATGCGCTGTGGGAGGGGATCGGCATCGTGCTGATTACCCTGGTCAGCGTGCTGTGGCTCGGTGAGAGCCTGGGCTGGGCCAAGGCCCTGGGCCTGGCGGTGATGATTGCCGGCATCTTGCTGGTCAAGGCCGGTACCCGCAGGACACCTGCCAAAGCTGAAGGGGAGGTGCTGCCATGCTGATTCCGTTCCTGTGGCTGGGTTTGGCCATTGCCCTTGAAGTGCTGGCGAACCTGTTGCTCAAGTACTCCGACGGTTTCCGTCGCAAGGGGCTGGGTTTGGCCTCGATTGTTTGCGTGCTGGCGGCCTTTACCGCGCTGGCGCAGGCGGTGCAGGACATCGAACTGTCCTTGGCCTACGCCATCTGGGGTGGCTTCGGGATTCTGGCTACCGTGGCCATGGGCTGGGCGTTGTTTGGGCAGCGGCTGGTCGGGCGGGGGTGGTTGGGGTTGCTGTTGTTGCTGGTGGGGATGGGGTTGTTGAAGTTGGCTTGAGGTCGGCGCGAAGGGCCCAATAGCCGGCAAGCCGGCTCCTACAGGGAGCGTGATCTCAAGCACGCTCGAAGGCTTATGCACAAGCGGCATTGGCCGCTTGCGCGAAAGGCATGCCGAAGGGCGTTACCACCGGTCTTTGCGCAAAGGCCTGTTTTTACTGGTTTTCAGAAGCTGTGTGGAATAAGCGAGGCGGTCTAAATAGCGATTGGATCCACAAAATCGCGATTTTAATCAAAAGCTTGTTCACAGAGTTATCCACAGGCTGTCAACTGCGTTCAGCCAGCACCAGCAGGTTGCGCGGAGTGAGCGGGTAGTCGCAGAACACGCCGACTTTTACCTCGTAACCTTGCTCGGCCAAGAAAAGCGCGCGGTCGAGCACCAGCCACATCTCCAGCGGCCGGCGGAACAGCTTGCGCACCAGCTCGAGGTTGCGCACCTCGGCCAGGCGTTGCCAGCCGGCGGCTTCCAGTACCTGCCAGTCGGGGCTGCCGGTCAGCCCGACATGCCGCAGCTCGGCCAGGTCGCGGCAGTATTGCTCGAAGGGTTTGGCCAGCCAGTCAACGGCCAGGGAGGGGGTCGGCAGGTACTCGTCGATGCCGCGTTGTTCACGCTGCAGCAAATCGAAACCCAGGCGGCGGGCCATGGAGGTGTCGCGCTGGCGCCGTACCCGGGCGCTGGAAGTGACGGCCTCGCTCAGGGGCAGGCCCAGGTCATCCCGTGACAACTGCAGTAACGAAGCCTTGGCGGCTGTGGATAACGGCTGGTAGGCCTCGGCCTGGGTACGGTTGTAGCAGCACGGGGCCACGGCCAACTGGCGGCAGCCATGCTGGCTGGCCAGTTGCAGCAAGCGTACGTGCAGGTCGCCGCAGGCGTGCAGGGCGACCGCGCTGGTGTCGCGGGCCAGGTGCCGGGCGCTGTCGCTGGCCATCACATCCTGGTGCACGTGGGTGGCGGGCAGGTGGTGGTGCTCGCTCAGGGCTTGGCCGGCCTGCACCAGCTCGGCGTCGTATTCCAGGCAGGTCAGTTGCTGGCCGGGCTGCAGCAGGCGGCGGCCCAGGTGGCCCTTGCCCGAGCACCAGTCCAGCCAGTGGCGTGGCGCTTGCGCGAAGGCCAGGCGCCGGCTGAAGGCTTCGATCTGTTGCCATTTGCGCCCGGGCACGGCGACGTCAAGGCGGTGGCCGGCGCGGTGCAGGCCGGCGTCGGGCAGTTCGCCTGCGGCCGACAGCTGCAGGGATTGGGCGGCCAACTGCGGGAAGGGCGCAGGGGCTGGCAACTGCTCGGGGTGTGCGGCTTCGGCCTGTTCCAGGGTGCGTTGGCGCAGCCAGGTGGACAGCTCGGGGTGTTCGGCTTCCCAGCCCAGGTGCAGCAGGGTGAAGGGGCGCGGGCGCCACAGGGGCTGATGCCGGGTGATGAAGTGGTCGAGGGCCTGGAAGCGCTCGAGCAGGTGGGGGGTGTGCAGGTAGGAGGGTGTGTTCATGCTGGCACCGGGGGCGCGGTCTGGAAGGGGGCGCCATGCGCCCCAATCGCCGGCAAGCCGGCTCCTACAGGTGCGGCGCATGGCTGTAGAAGCTGGTTTGCAGTTGGTTGAGGCTCAGCGGCCTTGGCTGGCGTCCACGCGCAACTTGCGCTCCAGCAGCTTGAAGCCTTGCACCAGCACGAACGAAATCAGCAGGTAGAACACCCCGGCGGCGAAGAAGATCTCCACCGGCAGGTAGGTACGGGCGATGATGGTTCGCGCCATGCCGGTCAACTCCAGCAGCGTCACGGTACTGGCCAGGGCACTGGCCTTGAGCATCAGGATCACTTCGTTGCTGTAGGCCGGCAGACCGATGCGTGCGGCGCGCGGCAGCATGATGTAGAACAGCGTCTTGCCACGGGACATGCCCAGCGCCCGGGCGGCTTCGATCTCGCCCTTGGGGATGGCTTGCAACGCGCCGCGCAAAATTTCGGCGATATAGGCGGCGGTGTGCAGGGTCATGGTCAGCACGGTGCACCAGAACGGGTCGCGCAGGTACGGCCACAACGCGCTGTTGCGCACCGCATCGAACTGCGCCAGGCCGTAGTACACCAGAAACAGCTGCACCAGCAGCGGCGTGCCGCGGAAGAAGAAGATGTAGCTGAAGGGCACGGCGCGCACGTACCAGTGGCGCGAGGAGCGGGCGATACCCAGCGGGATGGCCAGGATCAGCCCGGCAACCACGGCGATGGCCACCAGCTCCAGGGTCAGGGTGGCGCCCTGAGCCAGCTTCGGCAGCCAGTTGTAGATCACTTGCCAGTTCATTTATTCGGCCCTCATGAAGCCGCGAGCGGCGCGCTTTTCCAGCAAGTGCATACCGGTCATGGCAATCACGGTCAGGCCCAGGTACATGCAGGCGGCCACGGCGTAGAAGGTGAATGGCTCTTTGGTCACGGTCACCCCGTTCTGTGCGTGGCGCATGATTTCTTCAAGGCCGATCACCGATACCAGCGCGGTGTCCTTCATCAGGATCATGAACAGGTTGCCAAGGCCCGGCAGGGCCACGCGCCACATCTGCGGCAGGATGATCCGCGACAGGATACGGCCCTTGGACAGGCCCAGCGCCAGGCCCGCTTCGCGGTGGCCCTTGGGGATGGCCAGGATGGCGCCGCGGAACACTTCGGTGGCGTAGGCACCGAAGCACATCCCCAGGGCGATCACCCCGGCGGCGAAGGTGCTGAGCTCAAGGCCCGGCATGTTCAGGGCTTCGCCGAGGCTGTTAATCAGCCCGACGGTGCCGAAATTGATCAGCAGTACCCAGAGCAATTCGGGTACGCCGCGCACCAGTGTCGAATAGGTGCCGCCAAGCCATTGCAGTGGCTTGACCGAGGAGGTCTTGGCCAGGGCGCCGAGCAGGCCCAGGACCAGCCCCAGCAGCAGAGCGCAAAGCGCCAGTTTTACGGTCATCAGGGCGCCGGCCATCATGGCCGGGCCGAATCCGTGCAGGTCGATATTCATGGGCAGGTGCATTCAAGGGACCGGCACCGCGCAAGGCGGTGCCGGTCGAGGTGAATCATTCGATGCTGAACGGGAAGTACTTGTCGTTGATCTTCTTGTACGTGCCGTCGGCCTTGATTTCGGCCAGGGCCTTGTTCAGGTCGTCGCGCAGCTTGGTGTCACCCTTGCGCACGGCGATGCCGATCTTGTCGCTGTCCATCACCGGCTCGCCCTTGAACTCGTAGTTCATGCCGTCCTTGCTCTTGAGCCACTCGTACTGCACGTACTTGTCGGCCAGGATGCCGTCGATGCGCCCGGCCAGCAGGTCGAGGTAGGCGTTTTCCTGGGTGTCGTACAGCTTGATGTCGACGCCGCTGTAGTTGTCTTCCAGGTAGGTGCCGGCCAGGGTAGCGCGCTGGGTGCCGATGGTCTTGCCCTTGAGCGAGGCCTTGTCGGTTTTGAAGTCGACGTTCTTCGGCGCGATGAACTGCAGCTTGTTGGAGTAGTAGGGGTCGGTGAAGTCGACCGCCTGCTTGCGCTCGTCGGTGATCGACAGCGACGACACCAGGAAGTCGAACTTCTTGGCGTTCAGCGCCGGGATGATGCCGTCCCAGTCGGAGGTGACCACCGAGCACTCGACCTTCATCTTGGCGCACAGGGCGTCGCCGATGTCCTTGTCGAAGCCGACGACGTTACCGCTGGCGTCCTTGTTGTTGAACGGTGGGTAGGCGGCTTCGATGCCCATGCGCAGTTTTTCTGCGGCCATGGCGTTGGCCGACATCACCAGGGTGGCAGCAGCTGCCAGGAGGAACTTCTTGTAAGTGTGCATGTATTGCTCCGTTAGCGGTGGCTGGACATGAATTGCTTGCAACGCGCCGAGTTCGGGTTTTCGAAGACCTGTTGCGGCGATCCCTGCTCTTCGACCAGGCCCTGGTGCAGGAACACCACTTCACTGGACACCTGGCGGGCAAAGTTCATCTCGTGCGTCACCAGCAGCATGGTACGGCCTTCTTCGGCGAGGGCGCGGATGACGTTAAGCACTTCCTGGACCATTTCCGGATCGAGCGCCGAAGTTGGCTCGTCGAACAGGATCACCTTGGGCTTCATGGCCAGGGTGCGGGCGATGGCGGCACGCTGCTGCTGGCCACCGGAAAGCTGGGCGGGGTAGGCGTTGCGGCGCTCATAGAT
Organism: Pseudomonas fakonensis; assembly: GCF_019139895.1. Classification (GTDB taxonomy): domain Bacteria; phylum Pseudomonadota; class Gammaproteobacteria; order Pseudomonadales; family Pseudomonadaceae; genus Aquipseudomonas; species Aquipseudomonas fakonensis. The sequence goes on from NZ_CP077076.1 coordinate 372,775, forward strand.
GCCGACTTTGTTCAGCAGCGCTTCGGCGGCCTCGATGGCCTCGGCCTTGCTTTGGCCGAGCACGCGGCGTGGTGCCTCGATGATGTTGTCGAGCACCGACATGTGCGGCCACAGGTTGAAATTCTGGAAGACGAAGCCGATTTCGCTGCGCAGGCGGTTGATCTGGCGGCTGTCGGCGGCAATCAGGTCGCCGTTTTTCTGCGCCTTGAGCTTGAGGGCTTCACCGGCCACCAGGATTTCACCCTGGTGCGGGTTCTCGAGCAGGTTGATGCAGCGCAGCAGGGTGGACTTGCCCGAGCCGGACGAGCCGAGGATGGAGATCACGTCACCGTCGCGCGCGGTCAGCGAAATGCCCTTGAGAATTTCCTGCTCGCCGTAGCGTTTGTGCAGGTTACGGATTTCCAGCGCGGGCGTGGCCTGGGCCATGTGCGGTCCTCATGTGTTCGGGTGCGTTCCCAGCTGTTGGCGGCCTTCCTGGCGAGCGCCACGCTAGCATAGCGGCGCAACGTGGGCCAACGGGGTCGCAAGGGGCTTCGGTTGTTGGTGGGGCAGTTTGTCGCATCGTTGCAGTGGACTGTCGCGAGGATGTCCGCAATAGCACTTTGCCCGGCACCGGAGCCTTGATGAAAAAAGGCGCGATGGTGCCAGCTTTGGCCAGTTGTTGGAAGCGCTTTAGACCATTTCCTCCCTGTGCGGGCCTCATCGCCGGCAAGCCGGCTCCTACAGAAGAAGACCAAACGGGTTGCACCTGCAGGTTGCGCTTTTTTGCCTTGCACTGGTGCAAAGGTGTTACCGAGGGGCACCTTTGGTGCGTTTGTAAGTGGGTATTTCAGTAATCCGGACTTGGCATGGGGATTTGGCGGCCTTTCGGTCAAGACCTGGCCGAAAGCCCTGCAGGGCGCGTCGTTATTGGACTTTCAGAAACATCAGACGAATGCATTCAGCAGATGGCGCGCTTATTGCCAGCAGGAAAGCGCCGATTGCAGCGACGCCCAAATCAACCCCAGGGCGCGCTTCGTATAGCAGTCGGAGTGGTCCACTCCTTACAAAGGTAGTTTTATGAGCGGTAACAATTCCAATGACCTCGCTCAGGGGCTCAAGCAACGGCATGTGACCATGCTGTCCATCGCAGGCGTGATCGGCGCCGGCCTGTTCGTCGGCTCCGGCCACGCCATCGCGGCTGCCGGCCCCGCCGTGCTGCTGGCCTATGCCGCCGCCGGTACCCTGGTGGTGCTGGTGATGCGCATGCTCGGTGAAATGGCGGTCGCCTCGCCCGACACCGGTTCGTTCTCCACCTACGCCGACCGCGCCATCGGGCGCTGGGCCGGTTTCACCATCGGCTGGCTGTACTGGTGGTTCTGGGTACTGGTGATCCCGCTGGAGGCCAACGCCGCCGCTGCCATTCTGCATGCCTGGTTCCCGTCCGTGGACCTGTGGGCGTTCTCACTGATCATCACCCTGGCGCTGACCATCACCAACCTGTTCAGCGTCAAGAACTACGGAGAGTTCGAGTTCTGGTTCGCCCTGCTCAAGGTGCTGGCGATCATCGGCTTCATCGTGGTCGGTTGCGCGGCCATGTTCGGCATGGTGCCGGGCAGCCAGGTCAGCGGTGTCAGCCACCTGTTCGACACCCAAGGCTTCATGCCCAATGGTCTGGGCGCTGTGCTGGCGGCCATGCTGACCACCATGTTCTCGTTCATGGGCACCGAAATCGTCACCATCGCTGCCGCCGAATCCAAAGACCCAGGCAAGCAGATCAGCCGCGCCACCAACTCGGTGATCTGGCGTATCTGCCTGTTCTACCTGGTGTCGATCTTCCTGGTGGTGGCCATGGTGCCGTGGAACGACCCGACCCTGGCCGAGAAGGGTTCGTACCAGACCGTGCTCAGCCTGATCGGCGTGCCGAACGCCAAGCTGATCGTCGACATCGTCGTGCTGATTGCCGTGACCAGCTGCCTGAACTCGGCGCTGTACACCTCCTCGCGCATGCTGTTCTCCCTGAGCAAGCGTGGCGACGCCCCGGCCATTGCCCAGCGCACCACCAAGGCCGGCACCCCGCACTGGGCGGTGCTGCTGTCGACTGCTGCAGCCTTCCTGTGCGTGTTCGCCAACTTCCTGGCCCCGGCCGAGGTGTTCGAGTTCCTGCTGGCCAGCTCCGGCGCCATCGCCCTGCTGGTGTACCTGGTGATCGCCGTGTCGCAACTGCGCATGCGTGCCCAGCGTGAGGCCAGTGGCGAGAAGATCTCGTTCAAGATGTGGATGTTCCCGGGCCTGACCTGGGCCACCATCGCCTTCATCGTTGCCGTGCTGGTGGTGATGGCCCTGCGTGAAGACCACCGTGCCGAGATCATCGCCACGGCGATTCTCAGCATTGGCGTGGTTGCTGCGGGCCTGCTGGTACACCGCAAGCGTGCGGCTGCCGGGCGCGTGGCGCTGGATAGCTGATTCGCGCTGGCTGCAATGAACAAAGGCCGCGCCCTCTAAAGGGCGCGGCCTTTTTGTTTGCGGTGGCGCAGGCCACCCGTAGGAGCCGGCGATAGGGCCGGGCCTGGCAGCATTAATCTCTGCCAGGGCTGCTGGCCCTATCGCTGGCAAGCCAGCTCCTACAGGGGGCGCGCCGGCATCTGGAAGCCCACAGGATTGTTTGGCGCGGTCGATCAGCCAAACTGCTTCTGCTGTTGCTGCTGCTTGGCCACCAGCTCCGACGCGGCGATATAGGCGTCCTGGAACTCGTCGCTTTCCAGCCAGGCCATGGTGGTGTCTTCGTCGGCGCCGTCGAGCCAGGTGCGGTAGGCGTTGAACACCAGCACGATGTAGTCGGTGGCGTGCTCTTCCTTGTGGCCTTTGAGTACCAGGGCCAGCAGCGGGTCGACCAGGAATACCGAAATCATCGCCACCAGGCTGGTTTGCTGCGCGGCTTTCATCTTGTCGAACAGCTCCTTGTAGCTGTCGGACTCCATGGCCTTGCTGAACACCTGCTCGACACTGGCGCTGTCGCCAGCGCTGGCCTTGACCGCCTGGCCGCTGCGCACCATGCGGTTTTGCTTGGCCTTGGCGGCGGCGCGCTTGGCGCGTTTCTGTTGCTTGTTGTTGGTGGCCATGGGGCGCGGTCCTTGGAGTGAATGCTAAAGGCGCGTATTGAAGCGCAGTTGCCCAAGAAACCCAAGCCTGCCCTACCGGCGAATGCGGCCACCCTGTAGGAGCCGGCTTGCCGGCGATGAGGCCCGCACAGGCCAAACAAGGCCTCAGCCAGCCACCGCTGCCTCATCCTCCTCAAACCCCCGCGAAGCCCTGCCCACCAGCAGCGCATCCGGCGCATGGGCCACACTGTGGTCCTTGCCCGGGTAATCCAGCGAATGCAAAAAGTGCCGGATGCAGTTGATCCGCGCACGCTTCTTGTCGTCGGACTTGATCACCGTCCACGGCGCATCGGCGGTGTCGGTGTGGAAGAACATGGCTTCCTTGGCGCCGGTGTAGTCGTCCCACTTGTCCAGCGACTTGATGTCGATGGGCGACAGCTTCCAGTGCTTGAGCGGGTCGTCGCGGCGCGAGATGAACCGGCGTAGTTGCTCTTCGCGGTTCACCGAGAACCAGAACTTGAACAGCAGGATGCCGCTGTTGCACAGCATGCGTTCCAGCTCCGGGGCCTGGCGCATGAACTCCAGGTACTGGTGCGGGGTGCAGAAGTCCATCACCCGCTCGACGCCGGCGCGGTTGTACCAGGAGCGGTCGAAGAACACCATTTCACCGGCGGTGGGCAGGTGCTGCACGTAACGCTGGAAGTACCACTGGCCCTTTTCCTGCTCGGACGGCTTCTCCAGGGCGACGATGCGCGCACCGCGCGGGTTCAGGTGCTCCATGAAGCGCTTGATGGTGCCGCCCTTGCCGGCAGCGTCGCGGCCCTCGAACAGGATGACGATGCGCTGGCCGGTTTCCTTCACCCAGTTCTGCACTTTAAGCAGCTCGATCTGCAGGGCGTGCTTGGCCTTCTCGTAGTCCTGGCGGCGCATGCGGGTGCGGTAGGGGTAGCTGGCCGGCAGGCGGGCCGAGGTGCTGTCCTCGCTTGAGCCCTTGCGTGCGGTGGCTACCTGCAGGGCGGCCGGCTGCTGGCTGACCTGGGTGATGGTTTGCGGTTTGGCAGCGGGCTTGCGCGGGCGGCGGGCGCGAGTGGCGGGTTGGGCGCTGGCCGGCGTGGCTTCGGCGGGTGAGGGAAGCAGCAAGGTGGCGTCGTCGCTCATGGCGGTCCTTTTGATCGAATCGGGTGTCCACCGGTCATCCTAGGGGGAAGGGGGTAGTGGCATTTTGATGTCGATCAAATGGGGCGGTGGGTGAGGGCTGTGGGGTGTACGCCGGGAGTCTTTTAGCGCCTACAAGACCGAGCGCCGCCCGCGCGGCGCATCGCGGGACAAGCCCGCTCCCACAGTTTGTTTCGGGCCAATTATGCCTGTGCAAGTACCAGCGCCTGCCTTGGTGCATGTCTTGAGTCATGTGAGGCGGCGGCAACGTCCACGCTGAAATCGCGTCGAACCAACAAGGCGGACCAAGTGATGGTACAGAACAGACTGGCCCGAAACAGATGTGGGAGCGGGCTTGTCCCGCGATGCGCCGCGCGGGCGGCGCTCGGTCTTGTAGGCGCAGAAAGACTTTCGGCGAACACCTGGAGGCCGCTACGCGAACATTTCGCTCGTGAGGCGTTCAGGGCAAATACGAGAAGGGGGGTAAATCACAAACAACAAAAAACCCGCACTAGGCGGGTTTCTTGTGTCGCTTCGGGTAACTTTGCAACCACCAGAAGCTTGAAGGTGGTGCCCAGAGACGGAGTCGAACCGCCGACACGAGGATTTTCAATCCTCTGCTCTACCGACTGAGCTATCTGGGCGACGGGGTGAATTAAATAGATTTTCTGACGGGTCGTCAACGACTTTTTTGAAAAAATTTTAAATTAATTCCGTCGCTTACGATCCCCGGGCTCATTCCGAGGGTGGAACGTAGCCTTCGGCCTGGGCGTAATCCTCGCCGGCGAAGAACTTGTCCATCTCGGCCTGGATGAATTTGCGGTCTTCGGCATTCATCATGTTCAGGCGCTTCTCGTTGATCAGCATGGTCTGGTGGTCCTGCCACTCTTTCCAGGCTTTCTGCGAGATGTGCTCGAAGATGTCCTGGCCCTTGGCGCCGGGGTAGGGCGGGCGCTCCAGGCCTGGCAGTTCTTCGTTGTACTTGCGGCACTTCACGGTGCGGGTCATGGGGTTTCTCCTGCAATCAGTTCGTCGGCCGCGCGTTGCAGCAGCTTCTTGACCGGGGCAGCAAGGCCCAGGCGCGGCGGGGTGGCGAGGTTATACCAGAGCCAGTCGGCCTCGGCCACGTGCGCCCCGACAGGCTCGACACGCACCAGCCACGGTTCGATCGCCAGCTGGAAGTGGCTGAAGGTGTGGGTCAGGCCCTGCAAAGCCTGGCTACCAGCCAGGCGCAGGCCGTGCTGGTAGGCCAGGTCGTCGAGCTGCGCCAGGCTGTCCAGCTCGGGCAGGCTCCACAGCCCACCCCACAGCCCGCTGGATGGGCGGCGGTACAGCAGGATGGCGCCTTCGTGGTTGGTCAGCAGCGGCATCAGCGTCTTGCGCTGGGGCAGTGCCTTGCGTGGCTTGGGCTCGGGGTAGCGGGTCTCTTCGCCGTGCAGGTGCGCCTCGCAACCGCGCTGCAACGGGCAGATCAGGCAACTGGGTTTGCTGCGGGTACACAGCGTGGCACCCATGTCCATCATCGCCTGGGTGTAGTGGTTGGCCCGGGCCATGGGGGTGAAGCGTTCGGCGGTTGCCCACAGCTGGTTGGCCACCTTGGGCTCGCCGGGGTAGCCGGCCTGGGCGGTGTAGCGGGCCAGCACGCGCTTGACGTTGCCGTCCAGAATCGGCGCGCGGATGCCCATGCTGATGCTGGCGATGGCACCGGCGGTGGAGCGGCCGATGCCGGGCAGCTCGGTGAGCTGCTCGACGCTGCGCGGAAATTCGCCGCCATGCTGCTCGACGACGATCTTCGCGGCCTTTTGCAGATTGCGCGCGCGGGTGTAGTAGCCAAGGCCCGTCCACAGGTGCAGCACTTCGTCTTCCGGCGCTTCGGCCAGGGCCTGCACGGTGGGCAGCGCCTGCATGAAGCGGTCGAAGTAGTTGAGTACGGTGCTCACCTGGGTCTGCTGCAGCATGATTTCAGACACCCACACCCGGTACGGGGTGATGCCCTGTTGCCAGGGCAGGTCGTGGCGGCCGTGCTGGTCGTACCACTCCAGCACCGCGCTGGAGAACTGCTGGGGGCTCATCGTTTGAACAGCCCCTTGAGCGCGTCTTTGAGTTCCGGGCTCACTTTGCCTCCGAGTTTCTCTTCGAGCTTTTCATCGATCTTGTCTTTCAGGCGGTTGCCGGCAAGCTTGGCCGCCACCTTGCCCAGGCCGTCCTGGTCCAGGCGGCAGGCCTTGGCGCCCAGCTCCAGCGGGCCGCGGCAGCGCAGCGGCACCTCAACGCCCACATAGCGCTCGTTCACCTGGCAGGCCGGGTCGGGCATGGCGCGCTGGTCGCCTTCGACCACCACGCCGACGTTGTAGTCCATGCCCAGCACGCGCAGGTCGAGGTCGCCATTGCCGTTCACCGTCAGGCCCGGGACGCGCGCCTTGAGGTCGGGGTTGCTGGCCACGCCGTTGCGGATCACCAGGCTGCCGCGCAGCTCCTGGAACGGCGTGTCCTTGCCGCGTGGCTCGCCGCTGAGTTGCTTGCGGTTGAGGGTGGCGATGGCCTGGCACAGCTGCTGCTCGAGGTTGGCGTTGACCAGTACGCCGTCGTTGATGGCAAAGCTGGCGGTGCCGTTCAAGGTGTCGATCAGCGCCTTCTGGCTGTTGCCGGTGGCGGTCAGGTTGCTGTCGAGGGTCAGCAGGCCCTTCACCGGCGGTGCCTGGTCAGGGCTTTCGCGCTTGATGAAGTGCTCTACCGGCACGCGGTTGATCTTGGTGTTGACGCCGATCTGCGGCACGGCCGGGCGCACGTCGACCGTGCCCTTGGCCTCGAAGCTGCCGTTGTACAGGCCGCCGCGCAGGGTCTGCAGGGTGAGCAGGCCACCTTGGCTGGTGGCGTTGAGCTGGGCGTCGCTGATCGGCAGCTTGTCCAGGGTCAGCGAGCCGAAGGCCAGCTCGGCCTGCAGGTCGAGGGCGCGCAGGCGGTCGACCGGCAGCAGCTTGTCGTTGCTCCAGGCCTGTTGCGTCGGTGCGTTGGGCAGCGGCGTGGTACCGGCGCCGGCCACCGCGGCAGACTCCTGCTGCTTGACCTCGGCCTGGCGCGCCGCGGTGGCGCCCTTGGCTTCTTCGCTTTTGGCCGGCAGGTAGCGGTCGGCGTTGAAGGTGTCGCCTTTAAGGCGCACGCGCAGGGCTTGCTTGGCGAAGTCTTCCACCGCCACACGGCCGCTGAAGGTGCTGTCGTCCAGTTTCACCGCCAGGTCTTCCAGGGCCAGGCTGTTCTGCGAGCCTTCCAGGCGGGTGACCAGCTCGAGCTTGTTGAACGCGACCGGGTCGGCGGTGGCTGGCAGTGGCTGGCCGATGCCGTCGAGGAAGGTGCGCAGGTCGAACTGGGCGATGGACAGCGCGCCAGTGAGTTGCGGGGCGTTGTCCAGCTCGCGCAGGTTCAGCTCGCCGAGGGCGCGCAGCTGGTTGGCCGAGACTTTCAGCCCGCTCCACGACGCCACGTTGGCGGCCAGGTCGACCAGCAACTGGCCCTGGGCAGCGAAGGTCAGGGTCTTGCCGGCCAGCGGCTCGCCCGAGGTTTCGCCCGACAGGCGCAGGTCCTCGAGGTTGTAGCGCTTGAGCTTGCGGTCAAAGCGCAGCTCGCCGGCAAGCTCGGTGCGGGCCTTGATGTTCGGCTGGCTGGCTGCCAGGAAGGCGCTGGCCTTGAGCGGAATGTTCACGCCTTCGTGCACGGCGCCGGTGCTCAGCTGGATGCTTTCGGCGCTGTAGGTCTGCCCGGCCTTTTCATCGGTGTACAGCACCCGCGCGTTGTTCACGGTCAGGCTGTCGATGTCGAGTTTGACTGCGCGTTCGCTGCTGCCTTCAGGCTTGCTGGCAGGGGTATCGGTGGGTGCGCTGGCGCCGCCGGCCGGGGCGCTGGCCACGGTAGGGTCGGGCAGCGGCTTGCCAATGTCTTCCCAGTTGCCGTGGCCGTTGGCATCACGGGTGAGGGTGAGGTTCAGGCCCTCGACCCGCACGTCGCTCATCTGCACTTCACGGCGCAGCAGCGGCAGCACGCGCACCGACAGGCCAAGCATCTGCAGGTCGGCGAACGGCACCTTGGGGTTGTTCAGCGTGGCGATGCTCGCTTCGTGCAGCTCCAGGCCCAGCCACGGGAACAGGCTCCAGCCGATGTCGCCGTTGAGGGTCAGTTCCACATGGGCCTTGTCGCGGGCCAGCTGGCGGATTTCGTCTTTGTAGTCGTTGGGATCGAAGAGGTGCGTCAGGGCGAAGCCCAGCGCCACGATGATCAGCAACAACCCGAGAAGCCCCAGCCCCAGGATTTTGCCGAACGCTTTCATGGGCGAGTCCTTGTAGTCCGATTTTGAAATTCAGCGGCGAGTATAGCGCCGTGCGGTATGGCTCTGCGTATCCGACGTTTCGACAGTCTGTGCCGGGGCAGTTCATTTATTCCCCGACCGCCCCTGTAGGAGCCGGCTTGCCGGCGATAGGGCCGGCGCAGGCCGCACACGGCCTTTGTTCCCAAGCGCAAAACCCCGCATCACCACACCTGGGTACAAGAATTATTGACTCAGTTGTCGAAAAAATAGGGATATCAGATTGCCTTCATGTCATCTGCAGCTGTTAATCTTGCGCCGCTTTTGCAGCCAACCGCGACCCATTGTCGCGGTCTGGTGCCGATAACGGCCGGGCCGCCTTGCGTGCAGCCACACAGAGCCGGGCATTGAAACTGCGAGCAAAGCCCACCTACAAGAGGAAAACCCATGAACAGCAGTATCACGGCAGGGGCGGCGCAGAGCGCGCCCGGTTTCCTGTCGAAGGAGCGCATCATCGCCCGCCCGGGCTTCAACCGCTGGCTGGTACCGCCGGCAGCCCTGGCCATTCACCTGTGCATCGGCATGGCCTACGGTTTCTCGGTGTTCTGGCTGCCACTGTCCCAGGCCCTGGGCGTCACCGCCCCGGTCGCCTGCGCCGCCGACATGGGCTTCGTCGCCCGTCTGTTCAGCGCCGAGTGCGACTGGCCGATCTCCATGCTCAGCTGGATCTACACCCTGTTCTTCGTGTTCCTCGGCTGCTCGGCCGCGGTACTCGGCGGCTGGCTGGAGCACGCCGGCCCGCGCAAGGCCGGCCTGGTATCGGCACTGTGCTGGTGCGGCGGCCTGCTGATCTCGGCGATCGGCGTGAAAACCCACCAGCTGTGGCTGATGTGGCTGGGGTCGGGTGTCATCGGGGGTATCGGCCTGGGCCTGGGCTACATCTCGCCGGTGTCGACCCTGATCAAATGGTTCCCGGACAAGCGCGGCATGGCGACCGGCATGGCAATCATGGGCTTCGGTGGAGGTGCCATGGTGGGCGCTCCTCTGGCCACTGCACTGATGGGCCATTTCGGCAGCAGCACCGAGGTGGGCGTATGGCAGAGCTTCGTCGCCATGGCCGCGATCTACTTCGTGTTCATGACCGCCGGTGCCCTGGCTTACCGCGTGCCGCCGACCGGCTGGAAGCCTGAAGGCTGGACGCCGCCGGCGAAAAAAGCCAACGCCATGGTCACCGACCGTCACGTGCACGTCAGCGTGGCCTGGAAGACCCCGCAGTTCGCCCTGGTATGGCTGGTGCTGTGCCTGAACGTGTCGGCCGGTATCGGCATTCTCGGCATGGCCTCGCCGCTGCTGCAGGAAGTGTTCGCCGGCAAGCTGCTGGGCAACGAGCTGACCTTCAGCGAGCTGAACCCCGCGCAACTGGCGCAGATCGCCGCCATTGCCGCCGGTTTCACCGGCCTTTTGAGCCTGTTCAACATCGGCGGGCGCTTCTTCTGGGCGTCGTTCTCCGACTACATCGGCCGCAAGAACACCTACTTCGCCTTCTTCGCCCTGGGCGTGGGCCTCTACAGCCTGGTGCCGAACATGGGCCACCTGGGCAACGTGGCGCTGTTCGTGGCGGCGTTCTGCATCATCCTGTCGATGTACGGCGGCGGTTTCTCCACCGTGCCTGCGTACCTGGCCGACCTGTTCGGCACGCAGATGGTCGGCGCCATCCACGGTCGCCTGCTGACCGCCTGGGCCGCTGCCGGCGTGCTCGGCCCGGTGCTGATCACCTACCTGCGTGAAGCGCAGTTGGCTGCGGGCGTGGAGCGGGCTGCGGCCTACGACATGACCCTGTACATCCTGGCCGGCCTGCTGGTGCTGGGCTTCATCTGCAACCTGCTGGTGCGCCCGGTGGCCGACAAGTACTTCATGACCGACGCCGAGCTTGCTGCAGAGCGTGCCCTGAGCCACGACAAGGGCGCCGACAGTGCACGCTCGCTGGAGTGGAAAGCCTCGTCGGGCAGCCTGCCGCTGGTGCTGCTGGCCTGGGCCGTGGTGGTGATTCCGCTGGCCTGGGGTGTGTGGATTACCCTGCAGAAGACTGCAGTGCTGTTCCACTGACAGCTGATTCAGCCGGCGCAGTGGCCGGCTGTTGCATTCTCATCGCGGGGCAAGCCCGCTCCCACGGGTCTTGTATAGACTTGTAGGAGCGGGCTTGCCCCGCGATTGCTTGTGCTGCCATATGTCATCCGCGTTTCAAGCCGGCGCGTTCTGGGCCTATAATGACGCCCTTTTCGCCCAATGATTTTGCGGAGCTGGTGATGGTCGAACGTAAGGCTTCCGTCGAGCGCAATACCCTGGAAACCCAGGTCAAGTGCTCGATCAACCTCGATGGCAGTGGCAAGGCCCGATTCGATATCGGCGTACCTTTCCTCGAACACATGCTGGACCAGATCGCTCGCCATGGGCTGATCGACCTGGATATCGAGTGCAAGGGCGACCTGCATATCGACGATCACCATACTGTCGAAGACGTCGGCATCACCCTCGGCCAGGCCTTCGCCAAAGCCGTCGGCGACAAGAAAGGCATCTTCCGCTACGGCCACTCCTACGTGCCGCTGGATGAAGCCCTGTCGCGCGTGGTCATCGACTTCTCCGGCCGCCCGGGCCTGCAGATGCACGTGCCCTATACCCGCGCCAGCGTTGGCGGCTTCGATGTCGACCTGTTCCAGGAGTTCTTCCAGGGCTTCGTCAACCACGCCCTGGTGACCCTGCACATCGACAACCTGCGTGGCCACAACACCCACCACCAGATCGAGACCGTGTTCAAGGCCTTCGGCCGTGCCCTGCGCATGGCGGTCGAGCAGGACGCGCGCATGGCCGGGCAGATGCCGTCCACCAAAGGGTGCCTGTAAATGCAGACCGTAGCCGTAATCGACTATGGCATGGGCAACCTGCACTCGGTGGCCAAGGCCCTCGAGCACGTGGGGGCCGGCAAGGTCGTGGTCACCAGCGACGCCGCAGTCATTCGTGAAGCCGACCGCGTGGTGTTCCCGGGCGTTGGCGCCATCCGCGACTGCATGGCCGAAATCCGCCGCCTGGGCTTCGACAGCCTGGTGCGCGAAGTCAGCCAGGACCGCCCGTTCCTCGGCATCTGCGTGGGTATGCAGGCGCTGCTCGAGCACAGCGAAGAAAACGACGGTGTCGACTGCATCGGTTTGTTCCCGGGCCAGGTGCGCTTCTTCGGTAAAAACCTGAAAGAAGACGGCGAGCACCTGAAGGTGCCGCACATGGGCTGGAACGAAGTGAGCCAGACCATCGACCACCCGCTGTGGCACGACATCCCCGACCGGGCGCGCTTCTACTTCGTGCACAGCTACTACATCAATGCCGGCAAGCCAGGCCAGGTGGTCGGCCGCGGCCACTACGGCAACGACTTCGCCGCAGCGCTGGCCGATGGTTCGCGCTTCGCTGTGCAGTTCCACCCGGAGAAGAGCCACACCCACGGCCTGCAGCTGCTGCAGAACTTCGTCGCCTGGGACGGGCGCTGGTAAATGAGCAGAGCGAAGACCAAGGCGCCGATCATCACCCTGGCCCCCGAGCAGGAGCGCCAAGCGCTCGACACGCTCAAGCGCTTCCTCGAAGACCGCTTCGAGCTTGAGCTGGGGTCATTCGAGGTGGCCGAGGTCCTCGAGCTGTTTTCCAGAGAGGTTGCTCCGTATTACTACAACAGGGCGATTGCCGATGTTCAGCTGCACCTCAAGGAGCGGTTCGAGAGCATCGAAAGCGACCTGTGGGCGCTCGAGAAGCCCTGAACTCAACGAATTGGACAGGTCCCCAACATGCTGATTATTCCCGCTATCGATCTGAAAGACGGTGCCTGCGTGCGTCTGCGCCAAGGCCGCATGGAAGACTCCACGGTATTCTCCGACGACCCGGTGAGCATGGCCGCCAAGTGGGTCGAGGGTGGCTGCCGCCGCCTGCACCTGGTCGACCTGAACGGCGCCTTCGAAGGCCAGCCGGTCAACGGTGAAGTGGTTACCGCCATCGCCAAGCGCTATCCGACCCTGCCGATCCAGATCGGCGGCGGCATCCGCTCGCTGGAAACCATCGAGCACTACGTCAAGGCCGGCGTCAGCTACGTGATCATCGGCACCAAGGCGGTCAAGCAGCCAGCGTTCGTCGCTGAGGCTTGCAAGGCCTTCCCGGGCAAGGTGATCGTTGGCCTGGATGCCAAGGATGGCTTCGTCGCCACCGACGGCTGGGCTGAGGTCAGCTCGGTGCAGGTCATTGACCTGGCCAAGCGTTTCGAGGCCGATGGCGTCTCGGCGATCGTCTACACCGACATCGCCAAGGACGGCATGATGCAGGGCTGCAATGTGCCCTTCACCAAGGCCCTGGCCGAAGCCACGCGCATTCCGGTGATCGCCTCGGGTGGCATCCACAACCTGGGTGACATCAAGGCCCTGCTGGACGCCAAGGCCCCCGGCATCGTCGGCGCCATCACCGGCCGCGCCATCTACGAAGGCACCCTCGACGTCGCCGAGGCTCAGGCCTTCTGCGACAACTACCAAGGCTGAGGAACGACCATGGCACTGGCCAAGCGCATCATCCCTTGCCTGGACGTGGACAACGGCCGGGTGGTCAAGGGCGTCAAGTTCGAGAACATCCGCGATGCCGGCGACCCGGTGGAAATCGCCCGTCGCTACAACGAGCAGGGCGCCGACGAGATCACCTTCCTCGACATCACCGCCAGCGTCGATGGCCGTGACACCACCCTGCATACCGTCGAGCGCATGGCCAGCCAGGTGTTCATCCCGCTGACCGTGGGCGGCGGCGTGCGTACCGTGCAGGACATCCGCAACCTGCTCAACGCCGGTGCCGACAAGGTGTCGATCAACACCGCCGCGGTGTTCAACCCGGAATTCGTCGGCGAAGCGGCGGACCGTTTCGGTTCGCAATGCATCGTCGTCGCCATCGACGCCAAGAAGGTGTCCGGCCCGGGCGAGGCCCCGCGCTGGGAGATTTTCACCCACGGCGGGCGCAAGCCCACCGGGCTGGATGCGGTGGAGTGGGCGAAGAAGATGGAAGGCCTGGGTGCCGGTGAAATCCTGCTAACCAGCATGGACCAGGACGGCATGAAGAACGGCTTCGACCTGGGTGTCACCCGCGCCATCAGCGATGCGCTGGGTATTCCGGTGATCGCCTCCGGTGGCGTGGGCAACCTGCAGCACCTGGCTGACGGCATTCTGGAAGGGCACGCCAGCGCGGTGCTGGCGGCGAGTATCTTCCACTTCGGTGAGTACACCGTGCCGGAGGCCAAGGCCTATATGGCTTCGCGCGGGATCGTTGTGCGCTGACAGATCGCCGGGAGGGCTTCGCCCTCCTATCGCGACACAAGGCCGCTCCTACAGGGATATGCGTTTGCCGAATGGTTACGCGTTCCCCTGTAGGAGCGGCCTTGTGTCGCGAAAGGGCCGCAAAGCGGCCCCAAAGGCCTCACCCGTGGTTCTTGCCGAGCAAAGCGTGGTAAAGCTCGGTATCCCCCAGAATCCCCACCACCTTGTCGTTCTCCTGCAGCACCAGCTTGTTACCGGTCTGGTAACGAATCTGCAGCGCTTCGCGCATGCCGATGTCGGCGTGTACCAGCGTCGGCTTGCGCCCCAGGCCTTCCACCGCCTGCCCCGGTGCCCAGTTCTGCATGTCCAGGCCGTTCTGCCCCTGGCGTGCACGCTTGATCGAATTGCCTTCGCCAAGGTCCAGCCACGAGTCGCCACCCGGGTCCAGGCACACCGAGCCGTTGACCCGCTTGCAGTTGTCCAGGCTGCGCATCAGGCTGCGCCCGCACAGCACGTTCAGCGGGTTGGTGTGGGCGACGAAGGTACGCACGTACTCGTCGGCCGGGTTCAGCACGATCTCTTCGGGCTTGCTGTACTGGATGATCCGCCCGTCCTTCATGATCGCGATGCGGCTGCCCAGCTTCAGCGCCTCGTCCAGGTCGTGGCTGACGAACACGATGGTCTTGCTCAGCTTGGCCTGCAAACCCAGCAGCTCGTCCTGCAGGCCCTGGCGGATCAGCGGGTCGAGGGCCGAGAAGGGTTCGTCCATCAGCAGAATGTCGGCGTCCATCGCCAGCGCCCGGGCCAGGCCCACGCGCTGCTGCATGCCGCCGGACAGCTCGTCCGGCTTTTTATTGCGCCACTGGGTCAGGCCCACCAGCTCGAGTTTGTCGTCCACCAGCTTGCGCCGTTCCTTTTCAGGGCGGCCCTGCATCTCCAGGCCAAAGCTGATGTTCTCGCGCACCGTAAGCCAGGGCATCAGGGCGAACTTCTGGAACACCATGGCGATGCGCTTGGTGCGCATCATCTTCAGCTCCGCCGGGGTGCAGTGGGCAATGTCGATGTGCTTGTTTTCGTGTTCGACGAACAACTTGCCGCGGCTGACCGTGTTCAGGCCGTTGATGCAGCGCAACAGGCTCGACTTGCCCGAGCCGGACAGGCCCATCAGCACGCAGATTTCGCCCTTGTTGATGTCCAGGTTGGCCTTTTCGACCCCCACCACCAGGCCGGTCTGCTTGAGGATCTGCTCGCGGGTCTGGCCCTTGTCGAGCAGCGCCAGCGCCTCGCGCGGCTTGTTCGAGAAGATTACGTCGACGTCTTCGAAACGAATGATGCTCATGCCTCACCCCTTGCCGGCAGCTCCGGTTGCTTGCAGATACGGTCGAGCATGATTGCCAGCAACACGATGGCCAGGCCCGCTTCGAAGCCGAGCGAGATATCGGCGGTGTTCAGTGCGTTGACCACAGGTTTGCCCAGGCCATCGGCGCCCACCAGGGCGGCGATCACCACCATCGACAGCGACAGCATGATGCATTGGGTCACGCCGGCGGCGATGCTCGGCATGGCATGGGGCAGTTCGATGCGGGTCAGCAACTGGCGGCGCGAGCAGCCGAACGCCTTGCCGGCGTCCATCAGTTCTTGCGGCACGTCGCAGATACCCAGGTAGGTGAGGCGGATCGGCGCGGCGATGGCGAACACCACGGTGGAGATCAGCCCCGGCACCACACCCAGGCCGAACAGGGTCAGGGTGGGGATCAGGTAGACGAAGGTGGGCACGGTCTGCATCAGGTCCAGCACCGGGCGCATGGCGGTGTAGAACATCGGCTTGTGTGCGGCGAGGATGCCCAGCGGTACGCCGAAGGCCACGCACACCACCGTGGCGAAGCTGACTTGCGCCAGGGTTTCCATGGTTTCCTGCCAGTAGCCCAGGTTGAGGATGAGCAGGAACGACAGGGCGACGAATACGGTCAGTGCCCACTTGCGCTGAATCAGGTGCGCGAGGGCGGCGAACAGGGCGATGAGCACGAAAGGGTTGAACCAGGTCAAGGCACTGGTGACGCCATGGATCATGAATTCCAGGCCTTGAGCGATGGCGTCGAAGTAATTGGCGCCATTCTGGGTCAACCATTCGACGAATGAGGCGATGTACTGCCCCAGGGGTATTTTCTGATCGATAAGCATGATAGCGAGCTTCCACCTGCAAAGATTGAAATCAGTCCGGGGCGGCACGGTCCCGCCCCGAGGTAGTGCTTGTTGCTACTGCGAATTTCGTTGTTATTGAGCGAGTTTGGCCTTGGCCGCCTCAAGGCCGGGTTTGCCATCCACGGTGGTGACGCCGGCCAGCCAGGTGTCCAGCTTGCCAGGGTTGTCCTTGAGCCATTTTTTCGCGGCGGCTTCAGGTTTCATCTTGTCGTCCAGGACATAGCCCATCATCGTGCTTTCATCCTTGAGCTCGAACGACAGGTTCTTCAGCAGTTGGCCAACGTTGCTGCATTCCTGCACATAGCCCTTGCGGGTGTTGGTCAATACGGTTGCCTTGCCGAACTCGGGGCCGAAGAACTCGTCGCCCCCGGTCAGGTACTGCATCTTGAAACGCGTGTTCATCGGGTGCGGCTCCCAGCCCAGGAACACCACCGCCTCGCCGCGCTTCTGCGCCCGGTCCACCTGCGACAGCATGCCCGCCTCGCTGGACTGCACGATCTTGAAACCGGCGTCTTTCAGGCCGAAGGCGTTCTTGTCGATCATGCTCTGGATGGTGCGGTTGCCGTCGTTACCCGGCTCGATGCCGTAGATCTTGGCGTCCAGTTCCTTCTTGAACTTGGGGATGTCGGCAAAGTCCTTCAGGCCCTTGTCGTACAGCGCCTGGGGCACTGCCAGGGTGTACTTGGCGTTCTCCAGGTTGGCGCGCACGGTCTCCACGGTGCCGGCATCGCGGTACTGCTTGATGTCGTTTTCCATGGTCGGCATCCAGTTGCCGAGGAACACATCCAGGTCCTTGCCCGAGGCCAGCGACTTGTAGGTGACCGGCACCGAGATCATGGTGGTGTGGGTCTTGTAGCCCAGCGCCTCGAGTACCACGCTGGTGGTGGCGGTGGTCACGGTGATGTCGGTCCAGCCAACGTCCGAGAAACGTACCGTCTGGCACTGCTCGGGTTCGGCGGCCTGGGCCAGCAACGGTGCGCATAGCATCGCGGCCAGCAACAGCGAGGGTGAAGCTTTCATAGGTGGACTCCTGTGATTTTATCTTCGGGTTCGCGGGGGCTGCCGGTGCTTTTTTAGCGCGCCGATCAGCCAGGCCTGCAGAGGGCAGGATGCGAGGCCGTGCAATACGAGTCGCTTTCGATAATCCTCCAGCGTTCGGCAATCGCCTACTGGTGGGGTCGTATCCAGTACAGGACGGGTCGCATCCAGTACGGGCGATGTCGCAATCGGGTTTTTCCACCCCCGCACCCCCGTTTTTGCGTCGCCCGGCCGCTGGAAAGCGGCGCACAAGGCAGCGGATCACAGCGGCGCTGCCGGACAAAAGTACGTCGGTTGCAGACGGCGGGGGGGTGGGCAAAAGCCCGATGATGCGAGCATTCCAAGGCGGCTCGACGTTTCAGCCTAGCAGTTGTGCAAGGCGTCGTTCGGCGTGCCCAGACAGCCCATCAAGAGGTGTTGCGACAATGGCCATCAGCGTGTTTGACCTGTTCAAGATCGGTGTCGGGCCTTCCAGCTCGCACACCGTCGGCCCCATGCGCGCCGCCGCGCTGTTCGTCCAGGGGCTGCGCGAACGCGGCGAACTGGAGCAGGTAAGGCGCATCGAGGTGCGCCTGTACGGATCGCTCTCGGCCACTGGCGTCGGCCACGGCACCGACAACGCCACCATCATGGGCCTGATGGGCGAATGGCCCGACTCCATCGACCCCACGCAGATCACCCCGCGCATCGCCGACTTGCGCGAAACCAACCTGCTGCAACTGGATAACCGCCGGCCCATCGAGTTCGTCTGGGCCCGCGACATGCTGCTGCTGGACGAGAACCTGCCCTACCACCCCAACGCCATGACCCTGGTGGCCGAAGGCGCCTCTGGCGAGCTGCACCGCGACACCTACTACTCGGTGGGTGGCGGCTTTGTGGTCGACGCGGCGCAGGCCGCCAGCGGCGTGCTGGACGCCGACCAGACCGTGCTGCCGTACGACTTCAACAGCGCCGCCGAACTGCTGCGCCTGTGCAAGCAAAACGACCTGCGTGTGTCGCAATTGATGATGGCCAACGAGAAGGTCTGGCGCAGCGAGGACGAAATCCGCGCCGGCCTGCTCAAGCTCTGGCACGCCATGCAGGAGTGCGTGAACAACGGCCTGAAGTACGAAGGCACGCTGCCCGGCGGGCTCAATGTGCGCCGCCGCGCCGCCAAGCTGCACCGCAGCCTGCAGGAAATCGGCAAGCCCAACGTGATCGGCTCGACCATGAGCGCCATGGAGTGGGTCAACCTGTTCGCCCTGGCGGTCAACGAAGAAAACGCCGCCGGCGGGCGCATGGTCACCGCACCCACCAATGGCGCGGCGGGCATTATCCCGGCGGTACTGCACTACTACATGCGCTTCTCCGATGTGGTGGATGAAAGCAACGTGGTGGATTTCTTCCTCGGCGCCGCCGCGGTGGGCATCCTGTGCAAGAAGAACGCCTCCATCTCTGGTGCCGAAGTGGGCTGCCAGGGCGAGGTGGGCTCGGCCTGCGCCATGGCTGCTGCGGGCCTGGCCGAAGTACTCGGCGCCACCCCGCCGCAACTGGAAAACGCCGCCGAGATTGCCCTTGAGCACAACCTGGGGCTTACCTGCGACCCGGTTGGCGGCTTGGTGCAGGTGCCCTGCATCGAGCGCAACGCCATTGCCGCGGTAAAAGCGATCAACGCCGTGCAGATGGCCCTGCGTGGTGACGGCGAGCACTTCATTTCCCTCGACCAGGTGATCCGCACCATGCGTGACACAGGCGCCGACATGCACGACAAGTACAAGGAAACCTCGCGCGGCGGCCTTGCGGTCAGCGCCATCGAGTGCTGATGCGCCGTTTTGGCCCGCCCCTGGCGGTTGCGCCATGTTATGGCGCAGCCGCCGCTCACGACCGGCCGTCGGCTGTCGTTACCAGTGGGGTCGTTGTCGGTGACACTCAAGTCTGTCGCTTCTGGGCAACCTTCCCACTTGTGCTACCGAACTGCTCAGCAGTGACACGCAAAGGCGCTGGCCCGGCGCTTTGCGCATGAACCACAACGCAAGAAAAAAGCCCTGAACGGCAACTAGATGACGTCGTTTTTGGGTTTTTTTGGATAGCCGTTCAAATTCAGGCACGGCGTTTGCGTTGAGATTGGCAAAGCCCCTGCATACGAACCGGGGTGATAACAAGAAACCAGTGCCCGCCTGAGGCACACCCTGCATTTGTGTGAGGAGAAATCGCGATGACGTCGTACACCTCCGGGAACCCAACCCAGAACCGCACAGCACCCCAGTCCATCGGCTTTCTCCTGCTGGACAACTTCACCCTCATTTCATTGGCCTCGGCGGTCGAGCCGCTGCGCATGGCCAACCAGCTGTCCGGCCGCGAGCTGTACCGCTGGCACACGCTGACCGTCGACGGTGGCCAGGTGTGGGCCAGCGACGGCCTGCAGATCACCCCCGACGCCGCCATGCACAGCGCCCCGCCGATGGACACCGTGATCGTCTGCGGCGGCGTGGGCATTCAGCGCACCGTCACCCGCGAACACGTCACCTGGCTGCAGGCCCAGGCCCGCCAGTCGCGCCGCCTGGGCGCGGTGTGCACCGGCAGCTGGGCACTGGCCTGCGCCGGCCTGCTCGACGGCTTCGATTGCAGCGTGCATTGGGAGTGCCTGGCTGCCATGCAGGAGGCCTACCCGCGGGTGAACATGAGCACCCGCCTGTTCACCCTCGACCGCAACCGCTTCACCAGCTCCGGCGGCACCGCGCCGCTGGACATGATGCTGCACCTGATCAGCCGCGATCACGGCCGCGAGCTGTCGGCGGCAATCTCCGAGATGTTCGTCTACGAGCGCATCCGCAATGAGCAGGACCACCAGCGCGTACCGCTCAAGCACATGCTCGGCACCAACCAGCCGAAGCTTCAGGAAATCGTCGCGCTGATGGAGGCCAACCTGGAAGAGCCGATCGACCTCGACGAACTGGCGGTGTACGTGTCGGTGTCGCGTCGCCAGCTCGAGCGCCTGTTCCAGAAGTACCTGCACTGCTCGCCGTCGCGTTACTACCTCAAGCTGCGCTTGATCCGCGCACGCCAGCTGCTCAAGCAGACGCCGATGTCGATCATCGAGGTGGCCTCGGTGTGCGGCTTCGTGTCCACGCCGCACTTCTCCAAGTGCTACCGCGAGTACTTCGGCATCCCGCCGCGCGATGAGCGCGTGGGCTCCAACACCACGCAACAAGTGGCGATGATGCCGATCCCGCAGGCCATGGCCCTGTCGCCCCACAGCGGGCCAATGGCCGCCCTCAGCCAGGCGCGCAACGAGTCGACCTTCGCCAGTGTGAGGCTCTGACTGTGGGAAGCGGCCTTGCCGGGGCGCCGTCCGGTCGAGATGGGCTGCGTAGCAGCCCCAGGATCTAGGTCTCATGCAAGATCGCCGGGGCTGCTACGCAGCCCATCTCGACCGGACGGCGCCCCGGCAAGGCCGCTTCCCACAGGGATCGCGCAAGCTTCAGGACCGCGGTGCAGCTCCATGTCAAATCACTGTTGATAATGATTCTCGACTACAGGTAACATCGCCGCCCCCGAAACACCTTGGCATACCACCCCGTGGCGGACGACAAACTGCAGCTCTACCTGGCCCACCGCCCGGCACTGGTGGACTACGCCGCGCCGATCGTCGGCTGCCGCGCCCGCGCCGAGGATGTGGTCCAGGAAGCCTGGCTGCGCTTCAGCCGGCAGGCGGACGAGGCCGATATCCGCCACCCCGCCAGCTACCTGTACCGCATCGTGCGCAACCTGGCCCTCGACCAGACCCGCCGCACCGCCACTGAAAAAGCCCAGCCAGGCGGCGACGAGCTGCTCGCCGAACTGCCCGCCAGCACCGCTTCCCCCGAGCAGGCCGTCAGCCAGCAGAGCGAACTGGCCGCCATCAGCCGCGCCCTCGAGGAACTGCCCCTGCGCACCCGCACAGCCTTCGAGATGCACCGCCTCGGTGGCCATACCCTGCAGCAGGTGGCCAACCACCTGGAGGTGTCGGTCAGCCTGGTGCACCAGCTGGTGCGCGATGCCCTGGCCCACTGCCTGGCGCAGTTGGAGGACGAGCTGTGAAAAAATCCGCAGCTGCCGCGTCTTTTGCTCAACGGGCCGACTCTGTGCGACCCTTCGCGCCCCCGAGCCCCCAGGAGACTTGCCGGACATGACGTCAGCAGACCTCACCGCCAGCCGCCGCGAGCAGGCGCTGGACTGGCTCCTGCGCCTGCAGCAGGCCCCCCGTGACATGCCCCTGCGCGAGCAGTTCGAGCAGTGGCTGGCCAGCGACACCGAAAACGCCGAGGCCTACCGCAAGGCCGAGCGCCTGTGGCGCCTGAGCGGGCAGTTGGCGCCGACCACAAGCGAACAGTGGCCGGCCAGCGCCGAGGTGGTGCAATTGCCGGTGCGGCGCAAGGTGCCGCGGCGCTGGTGGCTGGGCGCCGCCGTGGCCGCCTGCCTGATGCTGGCGGTGGCACCGTCGTTGAGCCTGCGCCTGCAGGCCGACTACCGCACCGGCCAGGGCGAGACCCGCGACGTCACCCTGGCCGACGGCAGCGTGGTGCAGTTGGACAGCGACACCGCCATCGCCGTGGATTACCTCGGCAACCGCCGCGACGTGCGGCTGTTGGCCGGGCAGGCGTTCTTCGAGGTGAAACCCGACAAGAGCAAGCCGTTCCACGTGCGCGCCGAGGGCGTGCAGGTGACCGTCACCGGCACTGCGTTCAATGTGCAGCTGCGCCCGGGCAGGGTAGGGGTGGATGTGCAGCATGGCTCGGTGCGGGTCGAAGAGGCCGCCAAGGTGCTGGCCGCCGCGCTCACCGCCGGCCAGCGCTTGCGCTACCAGGACGGCCAGGCCCAGGTGAGCCTGTTCGTGCCGTCCCAGGCGGCGGCCTGGCGCCAGGGCCAGCTGATCGCCAACGACCAGCCGGTGGCCGAGCTGGTGCAGGAACTGGCGCGCCACCTGCCGGGCACGGTGTTGCTGCGCGACGACGCCCTGGGCCGCGAGCGGGTGACTGGGGTGTACGACCTGCGCAAGCCCGAGGCGGCCCTGCGCGCGGTGATCCGCCCCCATGGCGGCGAGGTGCGCAGCTATGGCCCGTGGCTGCTGGTGTTGAGCAAGCCCTGAAAGTAACGCCACTGCTGGCCCCATCACCTGTAGGAGCCGGCTTGCCGGCGATAGGGCCGGTACAGGCGACACACCTGTAGGCCTTGTAACGGCATTGCTGGCCTCATCGCCGGCAAGCCGGCTCCTACAAGGCTGCATCCAGCCCCTCGCAAAACTTTTTTCACAATTTTCTGAAAAACCGCTGAACTGCCCCGTCTTCTCCCCCGCGCGCAACAACTGATATCGATTCGTATTCAATTTTGCAGCCCGGCGACTGTCCGGGGCGGGGATGTGGGATGACTGAAACAACAAGCCGTAGGACGCGCCAGGCGCGTGAGTGGTCGTTGCGCGTGGTGCAGGCTGCCGGGGTTGGCGTGCTCGCCGCATGCTGCGTGCTGGCCCTGCCGGCCGCCCAGGCTCGTACCGATGCCGAGCAGGCCTTGCTGACCGAGGTGCACAGCTTCAGCATTGCCAGCCAGGACCTGGCCGCCGCCCTGATCACCTTCGGCCAGCAGAGCGGCCTGCAGGTCAGCGTCGACCCCGACCTGCTGCAGGGCCTGGCGTCCACCGCCATCAGCGGCCACCTGAGTAGCGAAGTGGCGCTGTCGCGCTTGCTGCAGAGCAGCGGCATCACCTGGGACTACGACGCCGGCACCTTCACCTTCCGCCTGCTGCACAGCGACGGCGAGGGCGCCCTGGAGCTGCACAACACCGTGGTGCTCGGCAACACCGAAGAAAACAGCTACATGGGCACCACGGTGATCGGCAGCCGGGCCATCAAAGCCTTCCCCGGGGCCAACGGCGACATCACCACCCTGCTGCAGATGCACCCCAGCGTGCAGTTCAGCACCAGCCAGCAGAGCTCCAACACCCCCGGCGAGATCGCCCCGGCCGACATCAGCATCAACGGCGCCAAGTACTACCAGAACAACTTCATGATCGACGGCATCTCGATCAACAACGACCTCGACCCCGGCGCCCACGACTACAACGCCGTGCGCCGGTTCGACTCCTCGCCCAGCCGCTCCCACGGCATTGCCCTGGACGCCAACCTGCTCGAGGAAGTGCGGGTCTACGACAGCAACGTGCCGGCCAGCTACGGTGGCTTCAACGGCGGTGTGGTCGATGCCATCACCCGCCGGCCGACCCGGCAGATGCACGGCAACATCTCCTACTCCATGACCCGCTCGGAGTGGACCCGCTACCACATCGCCGACGGCGATCAGGACAACTTCAACAACGCCTCCAACGAGAATTTCCAGCCGGACTTCGAGAAGACCACCCTGCGCGGCACCCTCGAAGGCCACTTCACCGACGACTTCGGCGCCATTTTCAGCTTCTCGCAGAAGCGCTCTGTGATCCCGCTGAAGGCCTACAGCAACGGCTACACCAACCCCAACGCCGACAATGAAAAGGACCAGACCCGCAGCCTCGACAACTACATGGTCAAGACCTACTGGAACGTCAACGACCGCCTGACCCTGGACGCCTCGTTGCTGTATGCCCCCGGCGAAGACCTGTACTTTCGCGAGAACGCCCTGAACTCCGAGTTCACCACCAGCAATGGCGGCACCCAGGGCTCGCTCAAGGCCACCTGGATCGCCGATACCGCCACCTGGACCCACAACCTGGCGGTGTCGGAGCTTTCCAGCTCGCGGGATGCCGAGTCCGATGACTTCATCAACTGGTACTACTCCGACGTGAAGAACTGGGGTGTCACCACCGCGACCACGCCGCGCAGCGCCGAAGGTTCCTACGGCGACCTCGAACAGGTGCAGAAGCGCCTGGACTACACCGCCGACGCCGTCTGGCAGACCTTCCAGTTCGCCGGCGCCAGCCACACCTTCAACACCGGGATCCAGCTGGGCTACACCCGCGCCAGCTGGGAGCGCGAAACCGAAGCCAGCAGCGTCACCACCCTGGCCCGTGACACCGGCACCGACTGCGGCACTGACCCGCTGTGCTCGGTGGGCAAGCTGTACAACAGCAGCAACACCCGCCAGTGGGCCAACGCGCAAAATATCTACCACGCCGGCCGCATCGAGGTGGACGAGAAGCGTTATGCGCTGTACATCCAGGACAGCATGCAGTTCGGCAACCTCGGCCTGCGCCCGGGCCTGCGCTACGAAGGCGATGACTACATGGAGAAGAAGACCCTGGCGCCGCGTTTTTCCGGTGACTACGACTTCTTCGGCGACCGCAGCACCGTGCTGGTGTTCGGCGCCAACCGCTACTACGGGCGCAACCTGTACAAGATGCGCCTGGACGATGGCCGCGACCAGCTCAACAGCCGCTACCGCCGTTCCTCGCAGAGCAGCCCCTGGACCTACCTGTCGACCGTGAGCGGCGAGGTGCGCTTTTCCTCGCTGGATATTCCTTACGACGATGAATGGATGGTCGGCCTCAACCAGCAGTGGCTGAACACCGACTTCAGCCTCAAGTACGTGCACCGTGCCGGCCACGACAAGGTGGTCAAGTCCTACCGCAACGTGGTCGGCGCGCCGGTGGTCGACGGCTATACCTCGAACTACTACGTCTATACCAACCAGGGCAGCAGCGAGAGCGACAACGTCACCCTGACCATCACCCCCCGTGACGAGCTGAAGCTGGCCGGCACCCGCACCAGCCTGCAATGGGCCTTTGGCTGGATGCGCAGTGAAGACTCGCACCGCAGCTACGACTCGATCATCAACCGTGACGAGTACAACGACAGTGACGTGATCTACGACGGCAAGCGCATCTCCTACCTGCAACTGCCGCCCGACAACTTCAACCGCCCCTGGACCCTGCGCATGACCTCGATCACCGAGATCCCGCAGTGGAACATCACCTGGAGCAACTTCCTGCGCTACCGCGGGCCGTACAAGCAGATCATCGACACCGGCAAGGAGATCGATGACAACGGCGAATCGCTGGCGGTGTACGAAGCCGCGCAGGTGGGTGGCGCTGCCACCTGGGACATGCGCGTGGACTGGGAGCTGCCCACCGGCAAGGACCAGGCGCTGTTCGTCGGCGTCGATGTGAAGAACGTCACCGACAAGATCAACGAAACCATCAGCGCCGGCAGCAGCGCCAACGTGCGCTATGAGACCGGCCGCCAGTACTGGCTCGAAGTCGGCTACCGCTTCTGACCCGCCCCCTCCAAGAACCGTGGATACCCTGATGAAAAAACTCATTGCGGGGCTGCTCGGCCCGCTGCTGCTCGGCGCCTGCGCCTCGATCCCCGAAGCCGACACCGCACTGCCCTGGGACCCCCAGGTGGTCCACGGCCAACTGGCCAACGGCCTGGCTTATCGCCTGGTGCGCGAAACCTCGCAGCCCGGCCGCCTGGACCTGCGCCTGACGGTCAAGGCCGGCTCCGTGGACGAAACCGACGACCAGGTCGGCGTGGCGCACATGGTCGAGCACCTGACCTTCCACAGCCGCGCCGGTGGCCAGCAGAAGCTGCGCGAGCGCATGACCGCGCTGGGCTGGGTGCAAGGGCGCAACTTCAACGCGGTGACCAACTACGAGCGCACCCAGTACCTGATCGGCCCGCCGGCCGGCGTGCGCCAGGCGCCGCAAGCCTTGCAGGCGCTTGCCGACCTGGCCTTCGCCCGCGACTACACGGCCGACGACCTCGAGCGCGAGCGCCCCATCGTCATCGAAGAATGGCGCGGCGGCCTGGGCGTGGCCCAGCGCATGAACGAACAGCGCACCGCCTCGCAGCGGGCAGGCTCGGCCTACCCGGGGCATCGCACCATCGGCAACGAGGCGGCGATCCGCTCGGCCAGCCTGGAAAGCCTCAAGGCCTTCCAGTCGCGCTGGTACCTGCCCAACAACATGGTGATTTCGGCTGTGGGCGACTTCGACCCGCAGCAGCTCAAGGCACAGATCGAACAGGCTTTCGGCGCAGCCAAGGCCGGTGAGGTGCCCAGCCGCGAGCAGCGCGAGCTGCCCCTGGACGACCAGCTGAAGATCTTCCGCCTGCAAGACCCGCAATCGGGCAGCAACCAGGTGGCGCTGCTCTTTCGCCTGCACGAGCCCGACAGCCGCGGCACCTCCTATGCCGCCCTGCGCGAAAAGCTGATCGACCGCATGACCCTGAGCGCGCTGGTCGATACCCTGCGCCGTCAGCCCCACGCCAGCGGGGTGCGCAGCCTGACCGCGCAGAAGACCCTGATCGGTGAGCACTCCACCGTGCTGGGCATTGCTGCTGGCGTCGATGGCGAGGCCCACGGGCAAGCCCTGCAGGGCCTGCTGACCGAGATCGAACGGCTGCGCCAGCATGGCTTTAGCCCTGCCGACGTCAAGCGCGAACGGACCGCCATCGCCAAGCTGGCCACCAAGACCGTCAACAACCAGACGCCACGCACCTTCGAGCAATGGGTCGAGCAGTTGAACAACGCCGCCGTGCAGGACCGCCCGGTGAGCGAGCGCGCGGCCGTTGGCCGGCGTTACCAGAAGGTGCTGCGCAGGGTGGGTCTGAACGACCTCAATGCGCGCCTGCTGCTGTGGCTGAACAGCCCGGACCGGGTGCTGCAGATCAGCGCCCCGGGCACTTCGCCGCTGACCCTGCCGAGCGTGGCAGAGGTCCAGGCGCAGCAGGCCATGCTGGCCGCCCACGGGCTGACCGCGCCGCTGCGCAAGGCACCGCTCGCGGCGCCGGTCACGCCGGTCAAGCTGCCTGAGCCACCGGCCTCTGCGGCCATCGTCGGGCGCAAGACGTTCGCCGAGCAGCAGGTCGAGCACTGGCAACTGAGCAACGGCGACCGTCTGGTGTGGCTCAAGCGCCCAGGCCCGGAGGGCAAGGTGCAGTTGCAGGCCGAGTCGGCCGCCGGCTACCGGCTGGACGGCGTGCCGGTGTGGCGGGTGCAGATGGCCGCGCAACTGGCGGTGCGCAGCGGCACCGTCGGCATGGCCACGCAAGCCCTGGCCAACTGGCGCCAGGCCAAGCAGGCCAACCTTGGCCTCGAGCATCAACCGCAGCGCCTGCAACTGAGCCTGGCCGCGCCGCCTGAGCAAATCCAGGCGCTGCTGCAGAGCTACCGGGTCAGCCAGGTGGCGACCATTGAACCTGCGCTGTTCGCCGAGTCCCGCGACGAGCTGCTGCAGCGCCTGCGCAGCCGCCCGGATGATCTGCGCAGCCGTCAGGAAACCATGCAGCGCCAGCTCAAGTACGGCGCCGATCACTGGCAGGCGCCCAGCGCCGAGGCGGTCGAGGCGCTGACGGCCCAGCAGTTGAACAGCGACTGGCAGCAACTGGTCGGCGCACCAGTGACCTACTACCTGATGGGCGATCTGCCCGCTGAACAGCTCAAGCCGCTGGTGCGCAGCCTGCTGGCGACCATTCCCCGGCGCGCTGCCCCGCTGGCCGGCCTTGCGGCCCTGCAGCAACCCGGCCAGCGCCGTGAAGACCTGGCCATCGCCCTGGAGCCGCGCGCGGTGCTGCAAGCCAGCAGCTACCACGACCAGCCCTGGAGCCCAGAGGCCGCCGTGCGCGTGGCGGTGCTGCGCGACCTGGCCAACCAGCGCCTGAAGGCCCAGCTGCGCGGCGAGGCCTCGGGGGTGTACCGCCTGCGCTTCGACAGCGAGCTGAACCCCGACACCCAACGCGTCGAAAGCAGCCTGAGCTTCACCTGCGACCCGGCGCGGGTGGATGAGCTCTGGGCCATGGCCCAGCGCACCCTGGCCAGCCTGAACGTCGATGAGCAATGGGTGCAGCACGAGCGCCGCGAGCTGCTGCGCCAGGAAGCCAAGCGCCGTGATGACGCCCAGACCCAGTTCAAGCGCCTGGTGCTCAGCGAGCGCCGCTGGCAAGACCCACGCTACCTGCACACCCAGGCGCAGTTGCCCGAAGCGCTGACCCTGGCCGAGCTGCAGCAGCAGGCCAGGCAACTGTTCCCCCGCGCCAACCAGGTGCAACTGCGCCTGCTGCCGTCGGCCAGCGCCCTGGAGCAAGCCCGTTGAACACGCTGCGCACTTTCTATCGCCTGTGCCTGCCGTTCTGGCGTGATCGCAGCCAGTGGCGGGCCTGGCTGATGCTCGCCGCGGTGATCGGCCTGGGCCTGCTGGTGGTACAGATCAACGTGCTGATCAACAGCTGGAGCAAGACCTTCTACGACACCCTCACCGCGTTCGACACCCACGCGCTGTACGGGCTGGTGGGGGAGTACACGCTGTACCTGGCGGCCTACGTGCTGATCATCGTGTTCCTCGACTACATCCGCAAAGGCCTGGTGCTGCGCTGGCGCCAGGCGATGACCGGGCGCCTGACCGATGCCTGGCTGGCCGACCAGGCGTTCTACCGCCTGGGGCTCAACGGCGAGCCGGACAACCCCGACCAGCGGATTGCCCAGGACGTCGACATCATGGTCGATTTGTCCATCGAACTGGTGGCCTCCTTGGTGATCAACCTGGCCCAGGTCGGCGCCTTCGTGGTGATTCTGTGGAACCTCTCTGGGGTGCAGACCTTCGAGCTGTTCGGCGATAGCTACACCGTGCACGGCTACCTGGTGTGGATCGTGCTGGCCTACACCTTGTTTGGTAGCGTGCTGACCCACCTGATCGGCAAGCCGCTGCACCGCCTGAACTACGAGCGCGAGCACCGCGAGGCGGATTTTCGCGCAAGCCTTTTACGCAAGCGCGACCACGCCGAACAAATCGCCCTGTACCGCGGCGAGGCCGTGGAGCGCCAGCAACTGGCGCAGCGCTTCGCCGCCATCGCCGAGAACTGGCGCCAGCTGATGGGCCGCGAGCGGGACCTGGGGCTGTTCACCGTCGCTTACCAGCGCCTGAGCCTGATCATCCCGGTGTTCGCGGCGCTGCCGGCGTTCATGGCCAAGGCCATCACCCTGGGCGGGCTGATGCAGATCCGCAGCGCCTTCAATGCCGTGCACGACTCGCTGAGCTGGTTCATCAAGCTTTACAACAAGCTGGTGCGCTGGAGCGCGGCGCTGGAGCGGCTCGAGCAGTTCGAGCAGGCCATCGCCGCCAGCCGCCGCAGTGCCAGCGAAGCGCCCCGCGGCGAATGCCTGTGCGCTCAAGGCCTGACCCTGTGCCGGCCCGATGGCAGCGTGCTGCTGGGCGATGTGCACCTGCAGGCGCAGCCTGGCCAGTGGCTGCGCCTGGCAGGGCGCAGCGGGCTGGGCAAGTCGACCCTGCTGCGCACCTTGCAGGGCCTGTGGCCGTATTGCCTGGGCGACTGGCAACTGCCCGGCGGGCGCAGCCTGCTGCTGCCGCAAAAGCCTTACCTGGCGCACATGAGCCTGCGCGCGTTGCTGGCTTATCCACAGGTCGCGTCGATGGACGATGTGCAACTGGTCGATGTGCTGGGCAAGGTGGGCCTGGGCGAGTTGATTGGCCAGTTGGACAGGCAGGCGGAGTGGGAGCGGGTGCTGTCAGGTGGCGAGCAGCAGCGCTTGAGCCTGGCGCGGGCCCTGTTGTACCGGCCCGATACGCTGTACCTGGACGAAGCGACCAGCCAGCTGGACATGGGCAGTGCGAGAGCCCTGTTGCAGATGCTGCGGCGCGAGTTGCCGGGGTGCACGGTGGTGGGGGTGACCCATCAGGAAGGGCTGGCGGCTCTGTTTGAGCAGACCATTGAGCTGGAGAAACAAGCCGAGCCTGCGTAGGGCAGGGCAGGCCTCATCGCGGTGGTTCGGCATTCCGACGAGCCACCGCGAAGAGGTTACAGCAGAGGCGCTTGGTCAGGCGCGCTGGCTGAACTGCGCCAACGCCGGCAGCAACTGCTTGTCGATGGCCTGGCGCACGGCCGGCAAAATGGTCGCGCTGCCGGTGTACATCTGCTCGACCATGCCCTTGAGCGCCTTGGCATTGGGTTCGGTCAGGCCGCGCACCACCACTTCGCAGGCCTGCTCGGCGCTGGCCCCGGCGGGGATGTCGAAGCCCCGGGCGCGCAGGTGGCCCAGCAGGTCGTCCTGGTCGATCAGATCCGCATGCATCATGGCTGTTGCCTCTTTTGTCGCTGTTGTTTGCGACCGATTCTGTGTCGCTTGCGACAGCCCGGCAAGGACAGATTGTCGCGATGGCTGCTTTGGCTAAGAACAGGTCGTTTACGGCTAAATCGGATCATGAGCGAGCCAGCACACTGGGGCCATTCACGGCACCCGAGGGTTTGGTCACCCTCACTTCTCGCACAGTGGATGTTGCTCGCTCTTGGCCCCGCAAGCTCACGGCTTTGCGGGGTTATTTTTTGCCTGCAAACGCCATCGCGGGGCAAGCCCGCTCCCACGCTGATCTGCGTGGGAGCAACTGTCGTGTGCTGCCTGAACCGGCCCCATCGCCGGCAAGCCGGCTCCTACAGGTGCAGCGCTGGTCTGAGGTTTATGCAATCCATGTGGGAGTGGCGGTGCGCCGATGCGACTTGCCCCGCGATGGTGTGTTCCGGCTATCCAGGCAGGGCGATCACCCGGCCTGCGAACGCGGCCCCAGGCAGATCTCGCTGCCCCTCTACCAGCTCCAGCAGCACCCCGACACTGCGCTCCCCGAATGGCGCCGACTTCGGCCCCGCCAGGTCCACATGCAGCAGCATCTGCTCGCTGGCCGCCAGCGCTTCGTCAAACCCTTCCCGGTGCAGGCTGTGGTACAGGTGCAGGCGCTTCTTGTCGAAACCGATGATCTGCGTCTGCACCCACACCTGGGTATCGAGCTTCACCTCGTGCAGGTAGTTGATGTGCGCCTCCAGGGTGAACAGCGAATGCCCGCTTTGCCCGCGGGTGTCGGCGTCCAGGCCGATGCGTTCCATCAGCGCATCGGTGGCGTAGCTGAAAATCAGCAGGTAGTAGGCATCGCGCAGGTGGCCGTTGTAGTCGACCCAGTCCTGGTTGACCCGGGTTTGGTAAGTGATCAGTGCGGGCATCGCAATCTCCTCAGTCGCCGAAGGCCATGCCGTGGCTGGCCTTGCTGGTTTTCACCGCCTCCAGCACCGCCAGCAAGGTGTCGTCGCGGTAACGCTCCAGCGCGGCGATGCTGCGCTCGCCCAGTTGCTCGGCAGTACCCTCGACCACATCGTCGATCAGCTTGTCGGTCAGCTCCGGCGCGGGCAGGTAGGTCCAGGGCAGTTTCAGCGCCGGGCCGAACTGGGCCATGAAGTGGCGCATGCCGGCATCGCCGCCGGCCAGGGTGTAGGTGAGGAAGGTGCCCATGAACGACCAGCGCAGGCCGGCGCCGAAGCGGATCGCGTCATCGATTTCGCCGGTGCTGGCCACGCCGTCATTGACCAGGTGCAGGGCCTCGCGCCACAGCGCTTCGAGCAGGCGGTCGGCAATGAACCCGGGCACTTCCTTGCGCACGTGCAGCGGGCGCATCCCTAAGGCGGTGTAGATGGTTTTCGCGGCTTCGATGGCTTCGGGGCTGGTGTGCTTGCCGCCGACGATTTCCACCAGCGGCAACAGGTACACCGGGTTGAACGGGTGGCCGACCACGCAGCGTTCGGGGTGGCTGGCCGACTCGTAGAATTCGCTGGGCAGAAGGCCCGAGGTGCTGGAGCCGATGATCGCGTCTGGCTTGGCGGCGGCGCTGATCTTTGCGTGCAGCTCGAGTTTGAGCTCAAGCCGTTCAGGGGCGCTTTCCTGGATGAAGTCGGCGTTGCGCACGCACTCTTCGATGGTGGCGACGAAGCTCAGGCGCTCTGGCGAGGCGCCGGGGGCCAGGCCCTGCTTTTGCAGGGCCGGCCAGGCATTATTGATGCGCTTGCGCAGGGCGGCTTCGGCGCCGGGGGCCGGGTCCCAGGCCACCACGTCCAGGCCGTGGGCCAAGGCGCGGGCGACCCAGCCGCTACCGATGACGCCGCTGCCCAGGGCAGCGAAGGTTTTGATGTCGGTGATGAAAGGCATGTCGGATTCTCGCTAGGTGTGTTCGGGTTTACGCAGATCCTGTGGGAGCGGCCTTGTGTCGCGATGGGCTGCGCAGCAGCCCTGAGATCTCGACCTCTTGCACCATCGTCGGGGCTGCTGCGCAGCCCATCGCGACACAAGGCCGCTCCCACAGAGGCATCCCCTAGGCCTGGAGTGGTGCAGCCACAGGGGTCAGCGGCGCTTTAGGTTCATCTTTTCCCGGCCCTCGGCCGGGCTCAGCACGCGCCCGCCCATGCGGGTGATGATTTCTGCCGCGCGCTCCACCAATTGGCCGTTGCTGGCCAGCACGCCGCGGTCCAGGTACAGGTTGTCCTCCAGCCCCACCCGCACGTTGCCGCCCAGCAGCACGGCCTGGGCGGCCATGGGCATCTGCATGCGGCCGATGCCGAAGCCGGCCCAGGTCACGTCGGCCGGCAGGTTGTCGACCATGGCCTTCATGGTGGTGGTGTCGGCCGGCGCGCCCCAGGGGATTCCCAGGCACAGCTGGAACAGCGGGTCGTGCAGCAGGCCTTCCTTGATCATCTGCTTGGCGAACCACAGGTGGCCGGTGTCGAAGATCTCAAGCTCCGCCTTTACCCCCAGCTCGGTAATGCGCTTGGCGCCGGCGCGCAGTTGCGCCGGGGTGGAAACATAGATGGCATTGCCGTCGCCGAAGTTGAGGGTGCCGCAGTCCAGGGTGCAGATTTCCGGCAGCAGCGCCTCTACGTGGGCCAGGCGTTCCAGCGGGCCGATCAGGTCGGTGCCGGCGCCGAATTCCATGGGCGTTTCGCCCGGGCCGATCTCCAGGTCGCCGCCCATGCCGGCGGTGAGGTTGACGATGATGTCCACATCGGCCTCGCGGATGCGCTCCATCACCTCGCGGTACAGCGCCACGTCACGGCTGAAACGGCCGGTCTGCGGGTCGCGAACGTGGCAGTGGACCACCGTGGCACCGGCCTTGGCGGCCTCTACTGCGGCCTCGGCGATCTGTTTTGGAGTGACCGGGACCAGGTGGCTCTTGGCGACCGTGTCGCCGGCGCCGGTGAGGGCGCAGGTGATGATGACGTCGTGGTTCATGGGGGTTCCTTTTTGCAGGTCTGGCCCTATCGCGTGTAGGAGCGGCCTTGTGTCGCGAAAGGGGCGCGTAGCGGCCCCGCGTTTTCAGCAGCGCGCACAAATCCCGGGGCTGCTGGCGCAGCCCTTTCGCGACACAAGGCCGCTCCTACAGGCGATGAGGCCCTGTCAGTTGGCGGTGAGCTTGAGGTTGTCCGCAGCCGGCTTGCCGTCGAAGGTGGTCACCCCCTCCAGCCAGCGGGCTTTGTCTTCGGGGTGGTCCTTAAGCCACTGGCGGGCGGATTCCAGGGCGTCCTTGTGGTCGAGTAGCGGCTGCATCATGCGGCTCTCGTCCTCGGCGCTGAAGCTGAGGTTGGCCAGCAGGCGGTGGGCGTTGGGGCAGCGCTGGGCGTAGTCCGGGGCGGTCACCGTCCACACCGTGGCGCGGCCCTCGTCCGGGCCCAGGGCGTCCTGGCTGTCACCCAGGTAGGCCATGTCGATGTTCACGTTCATCGGGTGCGGCGCCCAGCCGAAGAACACCACGGCCTCCTTGCGCCGTACCGCGCGGTCCACGGCGGCGAGCATGCCGGCCTCGCTGGATTCGACCAGCTGGAACTTGCCCAGGTCGAACTGGTTGTTGCTGATCATCGCCTTGATCTGGGTGTTGGCGCCCGAGCCTGGCTCGATACCGTAGATCTTGCCGCCCAGTTCCTTCTGG
Source organism: Pseudomonas fakonensis (assembly GCF_019139895.1). Lineage (GTDB taxonomy): Bacteria > Pseudomonadota > Gammaproteobacteria > Pseudomonadales > Pseudomonadaceae > Aquipseudomonas > Aquipseudomonas fakonensis. The sequence continues at coordinate 406,564 of NZ_CP077076.1, forward strand.
AACTTGTGAATGTCGGCGAAGGTTTTCAGACCCTTGTCGTACAGGTACTTGGGCACCGCCAGGGTGGCGCGGGCGTCTTCCAGGCTGGGTTTGTCCAGCACCTTCACCTGCTGGGCATCGACGAACGGCGTGATGGTCTGGGTCATGATCGGGTTCCAGTAACCCAGGAACATGTCCAGGCGCTTGTCGCGAATGCCGGCGAAGATGATCTGCTGCGAGGCACTGGTCTGCTTGGTCTGGTAGCCCAGCCCGTCGAGCAGCACCTGGGCCATGGCGCTGGTGGCGATGACGTCGGTCCAGTTGACCACACCCAGGCGCACGTCCTTGCAGGCAGCGGGTTCGGCGGCGAACAGCGGGGTGGCCAGGGTGGAGCTGAGGGCGAGGGATAACAGGCTGCGGCGGACAAAGCGATGCATGGTGGCTCTCCATCGGCAGTACGTATTGTTATAGGGGCGGCCTCTTGCGGACCGTGTAGATACGCTACGCTGGCGCCGGGGTAGAAAATCGCACCCTGGCGACCAACAATTGCACTATGGCGACCACCTTCACGTGGAGCAGGCGATGCCGCAAACCATTCACTTTCTGTTGTTGCCGGGCTTCTCGGCGATGGGCTTCATCAGTGCCCTGGAACCGCTGCGGGTAGCCAACCGCTTTCGCGCAGCGCTGTACCGCTGGCAGGTGCTGAGCCTGGACGGCGGCGCGGTACTGGCCAGCAACGGCATGTCGGTGAACGCCGATGGCGCGCTGGCCGAGGCTGGCGGGGCGCAGATGCTGCTGGTGGTGGCCGGCTTCGAGCCGCTGGCCTGCTACGGGGCGGCGTTGCAGCAGGCGCTGCGTCGGCTGGATCATGACAACGTGGTGCTGGGCGGCATCGACACTGGCGCCATGCTGCTGGCCGAGGCCGGCCTGCTCGATGGCCACCGCGCGACCTTGCATTGGGAGGCGCTGGAGGCGTTCAAGGAGCGCTACCCGCGCTTGCAGGCCACGCAAGAACTGTTCGAAATCGACCGCCGGCGCATCACCTGTGCCGGCGGTACCGCATCCATCGACCTGATGCTCGACCTGATCGCCCAGGCCCACGGCAGCGAGCTGGCGGTGCAGGTGTCCGAACAGTTCGTGCTGGGGCGCATCCGCCCGCGCCAGGACCACCAGCGCATGCAGATCGCCAGCCGCTACGGGCTGCGCAACAAGAAGCTGGTGAAGGTGATCGGCGAGATGGAGCGCAACACCGAGCTGCCGCTGAATACGCAGGTGCTGGCCGACGCGGTACAGGTGACCCGGCGCCAGTTGGAGCGGTTGTTCCGCCTGCACCTGGACGACACGCCCAGCGGCTTTTACTTGCGCCTGCGCCTGGACAAGGCCCGGCAGTTGTTGCGCCAGACCGACATGGGGGTGCTGGAGGTGGGGGTGGCGTGCGGGTTCGAGTCGGCGTCGTACTTTACCCGGTGTTACCGGGCGCGGTTCGAGCGCTGCCCGCGGGAAGACCGATTGGCGTCATAAGCTGAGGGCCCTATCGCCGGCAAGCCGGCTCCTACAGGGTTACAGTGTAGGAGCCGGCTTGCCGGCGATAGGGCCGGTACAGGCAATCACTGCTGCCCGATACCTTGCAGATATTCCGACCGTTCATCACTGCGCTGCGCCACGCAGGTATTCCACGCCGCTTCGAAGGCCTTGCTGCCAGGCTTTTCGGCATAGGTCTCGACCTTGCAGTCGGCATCGCGCAGTTGCGTCCACAGCTTTTCAGCTGCCTCCATGCGCCCGGCCAGCGCGTTGGCCTTGTCGCTTTCGTCGGCGTACTGGTCGCGGATGCGCTGGATCAGATCGTCATACGCGTCCTTCAGGCCACGCTCGGCTGCCTGCTTGTTATAGGCGGCGCAGGCGTAGCCCTGCTGATCGCTCTCGACGTTGTCGCAGGGCGTGCTCTCTTCCTCGGCGGCGTGGGCCCCGCATGCCGCGGCCAGCAACACCAGCCATGCCATTGATTTCATCCGTTTTCTCCTGAACAGGCTGACGAATCGCAGGGATTCTCGCTCAGCCAACGCCTGCGCGATAGCTCCCTGACGAAATGTTCATGAAGCCCTTGTCGAGACTGAATCTCATCTGTGAGCGGCGTGCCAGAGCGTGCCCTGTCGGCCCTTGACGCTTTCGGCAAACCCCCTGTCGTTTTTGCATCGGGGCGCCATGGAGCACAGGCATATGCTGGCCCCAAAGCACGGGCACACGGCCCGGCGCCCGCAAACTTCAATAAAAGGGGACAGCCTGATGAGCCCAGCCGAACTTCACGCCGACAGCATCGTCATCGACGGCCTGATCATTGCCAAATGGAACCGCGAGCTGTTCGAGGACATGCGCAAGGGCGGGCTGACCGCGGCCAACTGCACGGTGTCGGTGTGGGAGGGCTTCAAGGCCACCGTCGACAACATCGCCGCCAGCCAGAAGCTGATCCGCGACAACGCCGACCTGGTAATGCCGGTGCGCACCACCGCCGACATTCGCAAGGCCAAGGAGCTGGGCAAGACCGGCATCCTCTTCGGCTTCCAGAACGCCCACGCGTTCGAAGACCAGATCGCCTATGTAGACGTGTTCAAGCAGTTGGGCGTGGGCATCGTGCAGATGTGCTACAACACCCAGAACCTGGTGGGCACCGGCTGCTACGAGCGTGACGGCGGGCTGTCGGGCTTCGGCCGCGAGATCGTCGCCGAAATGAACCGCGTCGGCATCATGTGCGACCTCTCGCATGTGGGCTCCAAGACTTCCGAGGAAGTCATCCTCGAATCGAAAAAGCCGGTGTGCTACTCGCACTGCCTGCCCTCGGGCCTCAAAGAACACCCGCGCAACAAGTCCGATGAAGAGCTCAAATTCATCGCCGACCACGGCGGCTTCGTTGGCGTGACCATGTTCGCGCCGTTTTTGGCCAAGGGCATCGACTCGACTATCGACGACTACGCCGAGGCCATCGAGTACACCATGAACATCGTCGGTGAAGACGCCATCGGTATCGGTACCGACTTCACCCAGGGCCACGGCCAGGACTTCTTCGAGTACCTGACCCACGACAAGGGTTACGCCCGTCGCCTGACCAACTTCGGCAAGATCATCAACCCGCTGGGCATTCGCACCGTCGGCGAATTCCCCAACCTCACCGAAACCTTGCTCAAGCGCGGCCATTCCGAGCGTGTGGTGCGCAAGATCATGGGCGAGAACTGGGTGAACGTCCTCAAGGATGTGTGGGGCGAATAAGCCGCTCTCCAAGCCTGAAAGCCCCTGCCAGCAACGCCGGGGCATCCAAATACAAAAATTTTCTGGAGTTGAGTTTCCATGGCCAAGATCGCCCCGCAATTGCCAATCGAAGTCGATACCGAAACCGGCGTATGGACCAGCGACGCCCTGCCGATGCTGTACGTGCCCCGGCATTTCTTCGTCAACAACCACATCGGCATCGAGGAAGTGCTGGGCGCCGACGCCTATGCCGAGATCCTCTACAAGGCGGGCTACAAGTCGGCCTGGCACTGGTGTGAAAAAGAAGCCGAGTGCCATGGCCTGGAAGGCGTGGCGGTGTTCGAGCACTACATGAAGCGCCTCAGCCAGCGCGGCTGGGGCTTGTTCAAGATCCAGGACATCGACCTGGATAAAGGCACCTGCAGCGTCAAGCTCGAGCACTCGGCGTTCGTGTACGTGTACGGCAAGTGCGGGCGCAAGGTCGACTACATGTTCACCGGCTGGTTCGCCGGTGCCATGGACCAGATTCTCGCTGCCCGCGGCAGCAAGATCCGCACCGTTGCCGAACAGGTCTACGGCGGGTCGGAAGAAGGCCACGAAGATGGCCTGTTCGTTACAAAGCCGTTGTAAGCCGGAGACCGCGTCATGGCATTCGAAGCAATGTTCCAGCCGATTCAGATCGGCAAACTGACCATCCGCAACCGCGTGCTCAGCACCGCGCACGCCGAGGTGTATGCCACCGACGGCGGCATGACCACCGACCGCTATGTGAAGTACTACGAAGAAAAGGCCAAGGGCGGCATCGGCCTGGCGATCTGCGGCGGCTCGTCGGTGGTGGCCATCGACAGCCCGCAGGAGTGGTGGGCATCGGTCAACCTGTCCACCGACCGCATCATCCCGCACTTCCAGAATTTGGCCGACGCCATGCACAAGCATGGCGCCAAGATCATGATCCAGATTACCCACATGGGCCGCCGCTCGCGCTGGGACGGCTTCAACTGGCCGACCCTGATGTCGCCGTCGGGTATCCGTGAACCGGTACACCGCGCCACCTGCAAGACCATCGAGGTGGAAGAGATCTGGCGCGTCATCGGCAACTACGCCCAGGCTGCGCGCCGGGCCAAAGAGGGTGGCCTGGACGGCGTCGAGCTGTCGGCAGTGCACCAGCACATGATCGACCAGTTCTGGAGCCCGCGGGTCAACAAGCGTACCGACGAGTGGGGCGGCAGCTTCGAAGGGCGCATGAAGTTCGGCATGGAAGTGCTGAAAGCCGTGCGCGCCGAAGTGGGCGACGACTTCTGCGTAGGCATGCGCATTTGCGGTGACGAGTTCCACCCCGATGGCCTCAGCCACGAGGACATGAAGCAGATCGCCGCCTACTACGATGCCACCGGCATGCTCGATTTCATCGGCGTGGTGGGTTCGGGTTGCGACACCCACAACACCCTGGCCAACGTCATCCCCAACATGAGCTACCCGCCGGAGCCGTTCCTGCACCTGGCGGCCGGCATCAAGGAAGTGGTCAAGGTCCCGGTGCTGCACGCGCAGAACATCAAGGACCCGAACCAGGCCACGCGCATTCTCGAAGGCGGCTACGTCGACATGGTCGGCATGACCCGCGCGCACATGGCCGACCCGCACCTGATCGCCAAGATCAAAATGGGCCAGATCGACCAGATCAAGCAGTGCGTCGGTGCCAACTACTGCATCGACCGCCAGTACCAGGGCCTGGATGTGCTGTGCATCCAGAACGCCGCCACCTCCCGTGAATACATGGGTGTGCCGCACATCATCGAGAAGACTACCGGCGTGAAACGCAAGGTGGTGGTGGTTGGCGCAGGCCCTGCCGGCATGGAAGCGGCCCGCGTGGCTGCCGAACGTGGCCACGACGTGACCCTGTTCGAGAAAAAAGAGCAAATTGGCGGGCAGATCACCATCGCCGCCAAAGCCCCGCAGCGTGACCAGATTGCCGGTATCACCCGCTGGTACCAGCTGGAGCTGGCGCGCCTGAAAGTCGACCTGCGCTTGGGCACCGCCGCCGACGTGGCGACCATCCAGGACTTGCGCCCGGACGTGATCGTGCTGGCCGTGGGCGGGCATTCGTTCCTCGAGCAGAACGAGCACTGGGGCGCCGCCGAAGGGCTGGTGGTCAGCAGCTGGGATGTACTGGACGGCAAGGTTGCGCCGGGCAAGAACGTGTTGGTGTACGACACCATCTGCGAATTCACCGGCATGTCGGTGGCCGACTTCATCGCCGACAAGGGCAGCCAGGTCGAGATCGTCACCGACGACATCAAGCCGGGCGTGGCCATGGGCGGCACCACCTTCCCGACCTACTACCGCAGCATGTACCCGAAAGAAGTGATCATGACCGGCGACATGATGCTGGAGAAGGTCTACCGCGAGGGCGACAAGCTGGTGGCGGTGCTCGAGAACGAGTACACCGGCGCCAAGGAAGAGCGGGTGGTCGACCAGGTGGTGGTGGAGAACGGCGTGCGGCCTGACGAGCAGCTGTACTACGCGCTCAAGGACGGCTCGCGCAACAAGGGCCAGATCGACGTGGAGGCGCTGTTCGCCATCAAGCCGCAGCCGATCCTCAGCCAGCCGGGCGAGGGCTACCTGCTGTACCGCATCGGCGACTGCGTGGCCCAGCGCAACGTGCATGCGGCGATCTACGACGCCTTGCGCCTGTGCAAGGATTTCTGATCGATAACCGTCATCGCCACCGGGCGCGGTCCCTGTAGGAGCGGGCTTGCCCGCGATGGCGTCAGCTCAAGCAACTGTGTTGTCTGATCGGACGCCATCGCGGGCAAGCCCGCTCCTACAGGGGTCCGCGCCGCACTTTAGGTGGCGCTAGATTCCAGCTGTTGTGGGAGCCTCCCATGTTGAACACCCTTCTACCCATCCTGCTGTTCGCCGCCCTCGCCCTGGCGGTGCTTGGCGCTGCGCGCCGGGTGCGCATGTGGCGGCGCGGGCGGCCCAGCCAGGTCAACCTGCTGGCCGGCCTGCTGGCCATGCCGCGGCGCTATCTGGTAGACCTGCACCATGTGGTCGAGCGCGACAAGTACATGTCCAAGACCCACGTGGCCACCGCTGGCGGCTTCGTGCTGTCGGCCGCGCTGGCGATCCTGGTGCATGGCTTCGGCCTGCGCAGCCAGATCCTCGGCTACGCGCTGCTGGTGGCCACGGTGATCATGTTCAGCGGCGCGCTGTTCGTCTTCAAACGCCGCCTCAACCCGCCCTCGCGCCTGTCCAAGGGCCCGTGGATGCGCCTGCCCAAGAGCCTGCTGGTGTTCGCCGCAAGCTTCTTCATCGCCACCTTGCCGGTGGCCGGCATTCTGCCTGCCGACACCGGCGGTTGGGTGATGGTCGGTATTCTTGGTTTGGGCGTCATGTGGGGCGTGTCCGAGCTGTTCTTCGGCATGACCTGGGGCGGGCCGATGAAGCACGCCTTCGCCGGTGCCCTGCACCTGGCCTGGCACCGCCGCGCCGAGCGCTTCGGCGGCGGCCGTTCCACCGGCCTCAAGCCGCTGGACCTCGAAGACCCCAACGCACCGCTGGGTGTGGAAAAACCGGTGGATTTCACCTGGAACCAACTGCTGGGCTTCGACGCCTGCGTGCAGTGCGGCAAATGTGAAGCCATGTGCCCGGCCTTTGCCGCCGGTCAGCCGCTGAACCCGAAAAAACTCATTCAGGACATGGTCATTGGCCTTGCCGGTGGCACCGACGCGAAATTTGCCGGCAGCCCCTACCCGGGCAAGCCGGTGGGCGAGCACGGCGGCCACCCGCACCAGCCAATCGTCAACGGCCTGGTGGACGCCGAAACCCTGTGGTCGTGCACCACCTGCCGCGCCTGTGTGGAAGAGTGCCCGATGATGATCGAGCACGTTGACGCCATCGTCGACATGCGCCGCCACCTGACGCTGGAAAAAGGCGCCACCCCGAACAAGGGCGCCGAGGTGCTGGACAACCTGATCGCCACCGACAACCCCGGCGGCTTCGCCCCGGGCGGGCGGATGAACTGGGCGGCCGACCTCAACCTGAAACTGCTGTCAGAGGTGAAAACCACCGAGGTGCTGTTCTGGGTGGGTGATGGCGCCTTCGACATGCGCAACCAACGCACCCTGCGCGCCTTCGTCAAGGTGCTCAAGGCCTCGGGCGTGGACTTTGCCGTGCTCGGCCTCGAAGAGCGCGACAGCGGCGACGTGGCCCGGCGCCTGGGCGATGAAGCGACCTTCCAGCAACTGGCCAAGCGCAATATCCAGACCTTGGCCAAGTACCGCTTCCAGCGCATCGTCACCTGCGACCCGCACAGCTTCCATGTGCTGAAAAACGAGTACGGCGCCCTGGGCGGCGAGTACCAGGTGCAGCACCACAGCACCTACATTGCCGAACTGATCGCAGCAGGCAAGCTCAACCTTGGCCAGCACAAGGGCGGCAGCGTCACCTACCACGACCCGTGCTACCTGGGCCGCTACAACGGTGAGTATGAAGCCCCGCGCGACGTGCTCAAGGCCCTGGGGATCGAAGTACGCGAGATGCAACGCTCGGGCTTCCGCTCGCGCTGCTGCGGCGGTGGCGGCGGTGCGCCGATCACCGACATCCCGGGCAAGCAGCGCATCCCCGACATGCGCATGGACGACATTCGCGAAACCGAGGCCGAGCTGGTTGCCGTGGGTTGCCCGCAGTGCACTGCCATGCTTGAAGGGGTGGTCGAACCGCGCCCGCAGATCAAGGACCTGGCCGAGTTGGTGGCCGATGTGCTGATCGAAGACGAAACCCCGGCCGCCGCCAAGTCGCAGCCGGCCAAACGTGAACCTGCGGAGGTGCACTGATGAGCGACATCATCCGCCGCGACCCACGCGCCGAGTGGATCGCCCGTAACCGCCTGCACCCGCTGCACGCGGCCATGCAAACGCAACAAACCAGCTGGATGGGCCCTAACGGGCTGATGCGCAAGAACCCCCACGCCATCGCCGCAGGCTTCACCGGCCCGGCCGGGCTCAAGCGCATCGACCGCAGTGGCGCCCAGCAGGGCACCGGTGTTGGCGGCCGGCGCACCGCCGCTGCCGAAGTGCAGCTGCCGCTGCACCAGGTGGCGGAACCTGCGTTTTACATTGCCGTGGTACCGGATATGGTCGGTGGCCGCCTGGGCAGCCACGACCGCGACCTGCTGGGCCTGGCCCACAGCCTGGCCGGCAGTGACGGCGCGGTGCTGGCCATCGTGTTTGGCGAACATAAAGAAAGTAACTTTTCCACAGCCGGCGTCGACCGGGTGCTGGTCATCGAGGGCGAGGCTTTCGAGGGTTATGCACCGGAGCAACTGGTCCAGGGCCTGCGGGCTGTGGATAACCAGCTCGCCCCGCGCCACTGGCTGCTGCCCGACAGCCGCACCGGTGGCGGCGAACTGGGCCGGCGTTTTGCCGCCGCCCTGGGCGAGCGCCCGGCCACGCGGGTGTGGCAGGTCAAGGACGGCCAGTGTATCGGCCGTGCCGGTGCCGGCCAGCAGGATATCCAGCGCCAGTTGCCGCGGCTGATCCTGGCCGCCGCCGAATGTGCGGAGCCGGTCAGCGAAACCCGCCACGAAGCCTTGCCGGTGGAGTTGTCCACAGGCGTGGCGCGCAGCCTGTCGCGTATCGAAGACCTGGGCTCGGTGGCCGTGGACCCGGCCGCCATCGCCATGGCCGAGGCCGAGTTCATCGTCTCGGGCGGCAACGGTGTGAAGGATTGGGAGCTGTACCACCAGGCCACGGCAGCGCTGGGCGCCACCGAAGGCGCCTCGCGGGTGGCGGTGGACGACGGCTTCATGCCGCGCAACCGCCAGGTGGGCGCCACCGGTACCTGGGTCACGGCGCGGGTGTACGTGGCTGTGGGTATCTCGGGGGCCATCCAGCACCTGCAGGGCATCGGCGCCTGCGACAAGGTGGTGGCGATCAACATGGACCCGGGCTGCGACATGATCAAGCGGGCCGACCTGTCGGTGATTGGCGACAGCTCGGCGATTCTCAAGGCACTGATCGAGGCTGTGGACAACTACCGCAGCGGCGGCCAGCGCGACGCGGCATAAGGGCACAAGCATGACTACCAAAGTGATCAGCCTGGTTTCCGTCGGTGCCCACCCAAGCTCCGGCCGCGCCCGCCGCGCCGAGCAGGACGCGCGCGCCGTGGAGCTGGGCTTGCAGCTGGCTGGGGATAACTTGCAGGTGGTGCATGCCGGCGACCCCCATGAAGAGGCGCTGCGCGCCTACCTGGGCATGGGCCTGGAGCACCTGGACGTGCTCGAGCAGCCGGCTGGCGCCGATGTGCTCGGTGTGTTGGGTGAATATTTGCGCGACGCCGGCGCCCAGCTGGTGCTGACCGGCAGCCAGGCGGAAACCGGTGAGGGCTCGGGCATGCTGCCGTTTTTGCTCGCCGAGAAGCTTGGCTGGCCGCTGGTGGTGGGCCTGGCCGAGGTGGAGTCGATCGAAAACGGCACCGCCCAGGTGCTGCAGGCCCTGCCACGCGGCCAGCGGCGCCGCCTGAAGGTACGCCTGCCGTTGCTGGCGACTGTGGATAACGCCGCGCCCAAGCCGCGCCAGAGCGCTTTTGGCCCGGCGCGACGCGGTGTGCTGGCGGCGCACGAGGTGGCGGTGGTGGATGACCCGGTGCTCGGCGATGACGCCCTGCAGCCGGCGCGGCCACGGCCCAAGCGGCTCAAGGTGATCAAGGCCAAGAGCGGCGCCGACCGTATGAAGGCGGCCACGGCCAAGGCCAGTGGCGGTGGGGGCAAGGTGCTCAAGGATGTGTCGGCGCAGGAAGGCGCCGAGGCGATCCTCAAGCTGCTGGTGGAGGAGGGGGTTTTGCGCTGAGCAAGGCCCCAGATGCTGCACGGTCCCGTGTAGGAGCGTAATGCTGTTCACTTAGAATTGCCGGGGCGCCGTCCGGTCGAGATGGGCTGCCAAGCAGCCCCAACCCAGGCAACGCTTCTCTTAAGTGAACAGCATTACGTGTAGGAGCGGCACAAGGCCGCTCCTACAGGGGGCGTGCATTTTGCCCACCAAATCTGTTCGCCAAGCTGTGGGTAAAGTGTTTGCGCTTCGCTACAGCCCTTTAGAATCAAAGCCTTCAGTCGATCGATCAATTATTGACCAGTCGTTTGTTCGACTCTGCCGCTCAACTCCCCGGCACTTGCCCACATTCGCTGTTGGCGGCCCTGTGGATAATCTGTTTGGTCATCGCTACAGGCCACGGTTTGAAAGGCTTGTAGCGGTTTGTTCGAAAAACGATCAAATCGGCGTGCGAGGCTGCTCATATCAGTGAAATCAACGGGATGAGGTGTTTATCCACAGCACCTGCAGTCCTCTTGCTGCGCTTGTTCACAAACACTGTTGGTCTCTCTGTGGACAAGGTGTTGGATAGTCCTTGTAGGCCTTTGTTTACAGGGCCTGCAGAGTTTTGATCGTTTTTTGATCAGCGATCGTCAAATACCTGACCCTGATGTTTTACACATCCGTTGTGGGCCTGCTTGTGGATAAAGTGTTCGCATTCCTCGCCAGCCCTTGTGGCGCATGGTCGGCATGTGTCTGATCAAATTATGAGCAACTGATATTTTTGTCAGTACCCACTTGTTGCGGGCGGCGATAGGCTGGTGCAGAAAACCCCCAGGTATTTGCTGGCATGACGAATTTTCTACTCGAACTCGATCGGCAGCAGTCCGTAATGACGGGCACGGCTGGCCATTCACGGGCCTATTCGCCTTATGGTGCGCCCAATAGCACGACTGGCCCTGGGCTAGGATTCTGTGGCCAGCATCGCGATCCGTTGACCGGTTACTACGGGCTGGGCAATGGCCGTCGCTACTACAACCCGAACCTGATGCGCTTCGTGAGCACGGACAGCCTCAGCCCTTTTGGACGAGGAGGGGTCAATGCGTACGCCTACTGTGGTGGGGACCCGATAAACCGGACAGATCCGGGGGCACAGTATTGGCGCAGGGTGGTAGGCGCTTCTTCCAGCTTGACCACATTGACGGGTGCGATCGTCAGGACTGCAAGAAACGAGGCCTTGAGGCTTCGGCACGAGCACCTAGTTGCCCAAGGCCAACCTTCATCTTTTTCACCGACACCTTTACTGAACCGGATCGGCAACACTGCATTCGCCGCCACTGGGGTTTCGGGGGTGCTGGGCAATCTTCTGCAAGGCTTCGAAAACGGTTGGGCGGATGATTCGCTTATCACGGTCGCCAACGGATTCGGTCTCGCCAACTCCGGGGGTAACATCACCGGCGGAGTCTTATCAAACTTCAGCGCTGCCCGGGAAACCTGGGCGCTCATGGGGCAGCCCGGCGTTGCTTCAAGCCGCGTAGTTTCAGGAACCTTCCTGGAAATCACCGGCTTCAGGATGGCAAGTGAGGCTGTGGCCTACACAGTTAGGCGAGCCTGGGAGCACGGGCAAGGGGTGGTGCGTTTCTTGAGGGCGGGTGCCGAAGGATGGCGGGGTTGGAGAGCTGAACGCAACCAACCTGCTGATATCCAGATGAACGATGTCAGGCGGTCCCCCTGACACGCGGCGTTGCGCTGCCAGGGGGCCGATTGAGTTACTGCGCCTTCACTTCCTTCAGGTACGGCGCCGGCTCCGCCCCAAGGTTCTCCAGCACACGCTGGCTGTACCAGTCGATGAAGTTGACCACGCCGAACTCATAGGTTTTCGAGTAAGGGCCAGGCTGATAAGCAGTGGAGTTGATCCCGCGCTGGTTCTCTTCGGCCAGGCGGCGGTCCTGGTCGTTGGTGGCGTCCCACACCTTGCGCATGCGCTCGGGGTCGTAGTCCACGCCTTCGACGGCGTCCTTGTGCACCAGCCACTTGGTGGTGACCATGGTTTCCTGCGCACTGATCGGCCACACGGTGAACACGATCATGTGGTCGCCCATGCAGTGGTTCCACGAGTGCGGCAGGTGCAGGATGCGCATCGAGCCCAGGTCCGGGTTCTTGATGCGGCCCATCAGCTTCTGGCAGGCCTGCTTGCCGTCCATGGTCATCGACACGGTGCCCTTGAGCAGCGGCATGCGCACGATGCGGTTACGCAGGCCGTGGCTCTTGTGCAGGTAAGGGATTTTCTCGGCTTCCCAGGCGGCGGCCGAGGCGGCCACGTGGTCCTTGAATTCCTGGCTGGCGCGCGGGTCGTTGGTGTCGTCCCATTCCAGCAGGGTTTGCAGCAGCTCCGGGTGCGAGCCCGAGCAGTGGTAGCACTCGCGGTTGTTCTCCAGTACCAGCTTCCAGTTGGCCTTTTCCATCAAGGTGGTGTGCACCGCCACCTTGGTGTTCTCCATGTCGTACGGTTCCATGTAGTGCTCAAGGGTTGCCAGGAACTCGTCGATGGCCGGTGGGTTCTCGGCCAGGCTGATGAAGATGTAGCCGCCGGCCACTTTTACCTGCACAGGCTTGAGGCCGTATTCCTTCATGTCGAAGTCGGCGCCCATTTCGGTACCGGCGAACAGCAGGCGGCCGTCCAGTTCATACGTCCACTGGTGGTAGTGGCAGACCAGCTTGGCCACCTTGCCCTTGTCGCTGACGCACAGGCGCGAGCCGCGGTGGCGGCAGACGTTGTGGAAGGCATGCACCTTACCTTCGGCACCGCGTATCACGATGATCGGGTTCTTGCCGATCTGCAGGGTGATGTAGTTGCCCTTGGCCGGGATCTCGCAGGTCATGCCGGCGATCAGCCACTCCTTGTGGAAGATCTCCTGCATGTCGATCTGGAACAGACGCTCGTCGGTGTAGAACGGTTGCGGCAGCGAGTAGGTGCGCTCGCGGGTCTGCAGCATCTCGGCGGTGGCCTTGCGTGCAGGTTCCAGTGGATCGCCCAGGCTCAGGGTTGCGGTGACGTCCATCGTGTATTCCTCGGGGCCGTTGGCGGCCGGCAAAAGGTGGCTAATCGTTGTTGTGGTGCCGCAAGGCTGTGTGCTTTCAAACAGCGTGTTGTTTTGCCGAGGAGTGTGCGTTCGAAGCGTGCGCGAACCATATCCATGGGCGACATGGCCGAATCGAATTCCGACTCGGCAACCCTTGCCAGGTGGGGCTGGTCGCGATAAGTACGCCGATGTCGTGGATGGGAATGTACGACGCCCCGGGAGTGCGCATTATCGCAGCCATAAGAAAGGCCGATCGTCGGCTGCTGGAGATGAACATGTCCGATACCTTCCTCAATCCGGTCACCACCCAGACCTGGGCCAATGGCCGCCACATCGTGCGCTGCGTCAAGGTCATCCAGGAGACCTGGGACGTGCGCACCTTCTGCTTCATGGCCGACCAGCCGATCATGTTCTTCTTCAAGCCCGGGCAATTCGTCACCCTGGAGCTTGAGATCGAAGGCAAGCCTGTGATGCGTTCGTACACCATCTCAAGCTCGCCCTCGGTGCCCTACAGCTTCTCGATCACGGTCAAGCGCGTACCGGGCGGGCTGGTATCGAACTTCCTCCACGACACCATGCATGAGGGTGCGGAGCTGCCGGTGCACGGGCCGGTGGGGCTGTTCAACGCCATCGACTTCCCGGCGGGCAAGGCGCTGTATTTGTCTGGTGGTGTCGGCATCACCCCGGTGATGTCCATGGCCCGCTGGTTCTACGACACCAACGCCAACGTCGACATGGTGTTCGTGCACAGCGCCCGCTCGCCCAAGGACATCATCTACCACCGTGAGCTGGAGCAGATGGCTTCGCGCATCCCCAACTTCAGCCTGCACATCATTTGCGAAAAGCACGGGCTGGGCGAGCCGTGGGCCGGCTACCGTGGCTACCTGAACCAGCGCCTGATGGAGCTGATCGCCCCGGACTACATGGAGCGGGTGGTGTTCTGTTGCGGCCCGACGCCCTACATGACGGCGGTCAAGCGCATGCTCGAGGCGGTCGGCTTCGACATGAAGAACTACCACGAGGAGTCGTTCGGGGCTACGCCACCGGAGGCCAAGGCCGATGCCGTGGAGCACGCCGAAGCCGCCGCCGATGCGCCGGAAGTGGACCTGGCCGACCTCAACCTGGTGGAGTTCGTCGGCAGCGACAAGAGTATCCGCGTGGCGCCGGGCGAGACCGTGCACGCCGCAGCGGCCAAGGTCGGGCTGATGATTCCCAAGGCCTGCGGCATGGGCATCTGCGGCACCTGCAAGGTGCTCAAGCTGGGCGGCGAGGTGGAGATGGAGCACAACGGCGGCATCACCGAGGACGACGAAGCCGAGGGCTACATCCTGTCGTGCTGCAGTGTGCCCAAGGGGGATGTGCGGATCGAGTATTGATCCGGCACCGCAACGCATCGCGGGGCAAGCCCGCTCCCACGCCGGATTCAGGTTCGGCGTGGGAGCGGGCTTGCCCCGCGATGGTTTTGCAGCCCCTGTTTTTTTAAGTGCGGAAACGGGCCACCAGGCCATTGAGGTCCACTGCCAGGCGCGAAAGCTCGGCACTCGCCGCGCTGGTCTGGTGCGCCCCGGTGGCGCTCTGCACCGACAGGTCGTTGATGTTCACCAGGTTGCGGTCCACCTCGCGGGCCACCTGGGCCTGCTCTTCGGCGGCGCTGGCGATCACCAGGTTGCGCTCGTTGATCTGGCCCACGGCCGAGGCGATGGTGTCCAGCGCAAGGCCGGCGCCCTTGGCGATGTTCAGGGTCGATTCGGCGCGCTCGGTGCTGGTGCGCATCGAATCCACGGCCTGTTCGGTGCCGCCCTGGATGCTGCCGATCATCCGCTCGATTTCGCTGGTGGACTGCTGGGTGCGGTGCGCAAGCGCGCGCACTTCGTCGGCCACCACGGCAAAGCCACGGCCGGCCTCACCGGCACGGGCCGCTTCGATGGCGGCGTTGAGCGCCAGCAGGTTGGTCTGGTCAGCCAGGCCACGGATCACGTCCAGCACCTTGCCGATGTCGCGGGACTGCTCGGCCAGGTGGGTGATCAGCTTGGCGGTGGCTTGCACGTCGCCGCTCATGCGCTCGATGGCGCCGACGGTTTCCATCACCAGGTCGCGGCCATCGCCGGCCGAGCGGCTGGCTTCGCTGGAGGCTTCCGAGGTGCTCACCGCGTTGCGCGCCACTTCCTCGACCGCGCTGGTCATTTCGGTGACGGCGGTGGCGGCCTGTTCGATTTCGTTGTTCTGCTGCTGCAGGCCACGGGCGCTCTCGTCGGTGACGCTGTTCAGCTCCTCGGCGGCCGAGGCCAGCTGGGTGGCGGAACCGGCAATCAACTGCAGGGTGTCACGCAGCTTGTCTTGCATCTTGGCCATGGCCTGCAGCAGCCGCGCGGCTTCGTCGGTGCCTTCGGGGCGGATGGTGTGGGTGAGGTCGCCCTCGGCGATCTGCTCGGCGGCGTGCAGGGCTTCGTCGATGGGTTTGACGATGCTGCGGGTGAGCAGGAAGGCGAACAGCAAGGTCAGCACGGTGGCAGCCACCAGCAGGCCCACCACCAGGGCGAAGGTGCTGGCGTACTGGCTGGCGGCCTTGGCGTTGGTGTCGGCGGTCTGGTCGGTGTTGATCTTCACCAGCTGGTCCATGACCTTGTTGATCTGCTCGGAGTTGCTCAGCAGTTCGCTGTTGAGCAGGTCGCGCAACTCATCCACCTGGCCGGCCTGGCTCAGGCTGCGCATGCGCGACTCGAGCTGGCGGTATTGGCCGAGCAACATGCCGTACTGGTCGAAGGCGGCCTTTTCGTCGCCGGCGGCTATCAGCGGCTCGTAGGTGCGCCGGGCCTTGTCGATTTGTGCGTTGCGCTCTTCGAGCAGGCGCAGGGTGTCCTGCAGGGTGGCCGGCTCGCGGTTGAGCAGCAGGCGGTAGGACAGGGTGCGCAGGCGCAGGTTGAGGGCAGTCAGCTCGTCGAGGGTCTTGATGCTGGGCACGCTGACCTGTTCGATGATCACGCCGGCCTGGCGGATGTTGCCCATCTGGATCAGCGAGAAGATACCCAGGCCAAGCATCAGCAGGCCGATCACGGAGAAGCCCAGCAGCGCGCGCGGGGCGATGTTCATGTTGCGTAAGGACATGGAGGGGATACCCAGGCAGTAAGGGGGGGCCGCGTCCTTGCGACAAAATGGGACCTGCCTGCGTATCGGTCGTGACTGGCCAGTCTTGATAGTGGCGGCATGAAATTTGTGAGCCTGCTAACGATTTACCGGACAGGCGGTTGCAAAATGTCGGAACAAGCAGGGCGATCCTGGGTCAACCAAGCCAGTAAAAACCTTATGAATCCGATATTTAATGGCGGGGGCGCAGGTTTTTCCTTATCGTGTGCGCCCTTTGCAACAACCGAGACAAACCCCATGCTGGAAACCTCCCTGAATCAACTCGAGCAACTGGTCAGCGACCTGATGCAGAAGAACGCGCAACTGGCTGAGCAGAACGCCGGCCTTGGCGAGCAACTGGCCCAGGCCAAGGAAGAAAACGAAACCCTGCAGCTGTCGCTGATGGAGCAGGAAGAGAAGCACGGCGCCACCGCCGCGCGTATCCAGGCACTGGTCGACCGCGCCAGCGCAGGTGTGGCCAGCGCATGAAGCTGCACGCCCAGCCAATCAACGTCGTGTCGATTCTGGGCAACGACTATTCGCTCAAGGCGCCCGAAGGCCAGGAAGAAACCCTGTCGCAGGCGGTGCGCATGCTCAACGCTGCGCTGGCCGAGACCAAACGCAGCTACCCGACCCTGATCGGCGACAAGCTGCTGGTGCTGGCCGCGCTGAACCTGTGTTCCAAGCAGATAGAACTGCAGCGCGAACACGCCCAGACCCTGGAGCGCACCCAGGCGCAGATCGACGCCACCGTGGATGCCATCAGCCGCACCATCGGCGACCAATAAAAAGAATCTTTCCCCATCGTGGGAGCGGGCTTGCCCCGCGATTGCGTTTTCACTGACGAACGCAATCGCGGGGCAAGCCCGCTCCCACGATGGGTGTCGCGTCTATTGTTCTGGATCTATGGCTAGATCGGATACTTAAGTGTATACACTTCTCGCAAAACAATAATTTGCGGGGAGCACACACATGGGCATCTGGCGGCGCAGTATCCAGTGGCAACTGATCGCGAGCATGGGCGCGGCGCTGTTGGCGAGCATCCTGGTGGTGGTGGCGATCTACACCGTGGCGGTCAACCGCCTGACCGAACGCTACCTAGTCGACACCGCTTTGCCGGCCAGCGTCGAAGCGATCCGCAACGACATCGAACGCATGCTCGGCCAGCCGCTGGTGGCGGCGGCGGACATTGCCGGCAACACCCTGCTGCGCGACTGGCTGGCCGCCGGTGAAGCCCCGGCCAGCCTCGCGCCCTTCATCGAATACCTGGACGCCGCCAAGCAGCGCAACCACGCCTTCACCGCGCTGTTCGCCGCCACTGGCAGCGGCAACTACTACAACGAGAAGGGCCTGGACCGCACCCTCAACCGCGCCAACCCCAAGGACAAGTGGTTCTACGGCTACATCGACAGCGGTGCCGAGCGCTTCGTCAACATCGACATCGACGGCGCCACCGGCGAACTGGCGCTGTTCATCGACTACCGCATAGAAAAAGCCGGGCAACTGGTGGGCGTGGCCGGCATGGGCCTGCGCATGACCGAGCTGTCGAAGCTGATTCACGATTTCAGCTTTGGCGAGCACGGCAAGGTGTTTCTGGTGCGCAACGACGGCCTGATCCAGGTGCACCCCGACCAGCAGTTCAGCGGCAAGCGCCCGCTGGCCGAGCAGCTCGACCCCCAGGCCGCCAAGGCCATGCTCAGCGGTGCTGATGGCCTGCGCAGCACCCGCTTCAGCCGCGACGGCGAAAGCTATCTGGCCCTGGGTTTGCCCCTGCGCGACCTGAACTGGACGCTGGTGGCCGAGGTGCCCGAAGCCGAGATCTACGCGCAGATGCACGAGGCGGTCTGGCTGACCACCCTGATTGGTGGCGGCGTGGCGCTGGTTTCGTTGTTGCTGGTGGTGCTGCTGGCCCGCGGCCTGGTGCGGCCGATTCGCCAGGTGACCGCCGCGCTGGTGCAGATCGGCAGTGGCGCCGGTGACCTCAGCCACCGCCTGGATGATTCGCGCAAGGACGAGTTGGGTGACCTGGCCCGGGGCTTCAACCGCTTCCTCGACAGCCAGCGGGCGCTGATCAAGGATGTGCTGGGCACCACCGAGCGCCTGCACCGCTCGGTGGAGCAAGTGGCGCTGGTGGTGGACAACACCGCCGAGCGCTCGGGCCGCCAGCAGGAAATGACTGAAATGGTCGCCACGGCCGTGCACGAGATGGGCCTGACCGTGCAGGAGATCGCGCGTAACGCCGGCAGCGCCGCCGAAGCCTCGCAGTCGGCGCGGGACGAGGCCTTGCAGGCGCGCAATGTGGTGCGCCAGTCGGTGCAGCATATCGAAGGCATGTCGGGCGAGATTGGCCGGGCGGCCGATGCGGTCACGCAACTGGCCGAGGAAGTGGCCTCGATCGACGAAGTTCTTGCTGTCATCCGCAGTGTTTCCGAGCAGACCAACCTGCTGGCGCTGAACGCTGCCATCGAGGCGGCGCGGGCCGGGGAGATGGGCCGTGGCTTTGCCGTGGTGGCCGATGAGGTGCGCACCCTGGCGCGGCGCACCCAGGTGTCCACCGACGAGGTGCAGCAGATGATCCAGCGCCTCAAGCACGGCGCCGGCACGGCTGTCAGTTCAATGCAGGCCGGGCAGCAGGCCACCGGCGGCGGTGTGCAGGCCAGCCAGCACACCGGGGCTTCGCTGGGGGCGATCACTGACCAGGTGGAGCGCATC
The DNA here is from genome assembly GCF_019139895.1 of Pseudomonas fakonensis. Taxonomy (GTDB): domain Bacteria; phylum Pseudomonadota; class Gammaproteobacteria; order Pseudomonadales; family Pseudomonadaceae; genus Aquipseudomonas; species Aquipseudomonas fakonensis. The sequence continues at coordinate 425,507 of NZ_CP077076.1, forward strand.
AGCGACATGAACCACCAGGTGGCCACGGCCACCGAGGAGCAGTCGGCGGTGACCGAGGAGATCAACCGCAACGTGCAGGGCATCTCGGACCTGGCGCGGCAGACCGCGGTGGAAGTGCAGGGGTGCCGGGAGGAGTGCCATGCGCTGCGCGGGCTGGCTGACGACCTGGCGCGGCAGATGGGTGGGTTCAGGCTTTAATCGGTGGTGGATTCTTCGCGGGTAAACCCGCTCCCACAGGTACGGCGCTGGAGCCGTGTTTTGCACAGTCCTGTGGGAGCGGGTTTACCCGCGAATGCGTCCGGTCAGGCGCCGACGATCGCGCGGATATCCGCCGCCAGTTCTCGCACCCGCGCTTCTTCGGTATCCCAAGAGCACATGAACCGCGCACCGCCGCTACCAATGAAGGTATAGAAGCGCCAGCCCTTGTTGCGCAGCGCCTCGATGGCGTGTTCGGGCATTTGCAGGAACACCCCGTTGGCCTCCACCGGGAACATCAGCTCGACGCCCGGCAGGCCGCTCACCAGTGACGCCAGCAACTGCGCGCAATGGTTGGCGTGGTTGCCGTGGCGCAGCCAGGCGCCGTCTTCCAGCAGGCCCACCCAGGGCGCCGACAAGAAGCGCATTTTCGATGCCAGTTGCCCGGCCTGCTTGCAGCGGTAGTCGAAGTCTTCGGCCAAAGCGCGATTGAAGAACAGGATTGCCTCGCCCACCGCCATGCCGTTCTTGGTGCCGCCAAAACACAGCACGTCTACGCCTGCCTTCCAGGTCAGCTCAGCCGGCGAGCAACCGAGGAACGCGCAGGCATTGGTGAAGCGCGCGCCGTCCATGTGCAGGTTCAGGCCCAGCTCCTTGCAGGTGGCGCTGATCGCCTTGAGCTCGTCGGGGCGGTACACGGTGCCCACTTCGGTGGCCTGGGTGATGGTCACCACCCGCGGCTTGGGGTAGTGGATGTCCTGGCGCTTGAGCGCCACTTCGCGGATCGATTCGGGGGTCAGCTTGCCGTTGACGCTGGCGGCGGTGAGCAGTTTGGAGCCGTTGGAGAAGAACTCCGGCGCGCCGCATTCGTCGGTCTCGACGTGGGCGGTCTCCGAGCAGATCACGCTGTGGTAGCTCTGGCACAGCGAGGCCAGGGCCAGAGAGTTGGCGGCGGTGCCGTTGAAGGCGAAGAACACCTCGCAGTCGGTTTCGAACAAGTTGCGAAAGTATTCGGCGGCGCGCTCGGTCCACTGGTCGTCGCCGTAGGCGCGCTCGTGGCCCTGGTTGGCCTTTTGCATCGCCACCCAGGCTTCGGGGCAGATGCCGGAATAGTTGTCGCTGGCGAATTGCTGGTTGTTGTTGGTCATGACGCCTGTCCTTTTTACGACGCAGTAAAGCACTCTAAACCATTGATTCAATGGTTGCCTATACAACCTTTCCGATTGCATCGCAGCCCCCTGTAAGCGCCGGCTTGCCGGCGATTTGGCCTGCCCGCAGAAAGCGGCTGGTGCGTCTGACGCCATCGCCGGCAAGCCGGCTCCCACGGGGTTGTGCGGCGCATGTTCGGCCAATGTCGTAAACGCGCCATTGCAAGGCGCGCGCAGGCATCTGTGCCCCCCGGCCCAGTCATAACATCGCCGCAAAGGGTGACAAGTCCCTATCCAACAAGAACTGATCGCTGCCGGGAGAAACAAGATGTTCAGCAAGCAAGACCAGATCCAGGGTTATGACGACGCACTGCTGGCGGCGATGAATGCCGAGGAACAGCGCCAGGAAGATCACATCGAGCTGATCGCCTCGGAAAACTACACCAGCAAGCGCGTGATGCAGGCCCAAGGCAGCGGCCTGACCAACAAATACGCCGAAGGCTACCCGGGCAAGCGCTACTACGGTGGCTGCGAGCACGTCGACAAGGTCGAGGCGCTGGCCATCGAGCGCGCCAAGCAGCTGTTCGGTGCCGACTACGCCAACGTGCAGCCGCACTCCGGCTCTTCGGCCAACAGCGCCGTGTACCTGGCCCTGCTGCAGGCCGGCGACACCATTTTGGGCATGAGCCTGGCCCACGGCGGCCACCTGACCCACGGCGCCAAGGTGTCGTCCTCGGGCAAGCTGTACAACGCCGTTCAATACGGGATCAACACCGATACCGGCCTGATCGACTACGATGAAGTCGAGCGCCTGGCCGTCGAGCACAAGCCGAAGATGATCGTCGCCGGCTTCTCGGCCTACTCGAAAACCCTCGACTTCCCACGCTTCCGAGCCATCGCCGACAAGGTCGGTGCGCTGCTGTTCGTCGACATGGCCCACGTCGCCGGCCTGGTGGCCGCTGGCCTGTACCCGAACCCGATCCCGTTCGCCGACGTGGTCACCACCACCACCCACAAGACCCTGCGTGGCCCGCGTGGTGGCCTGATCCTGGCCAAGAGCAACGAAGAGATCGAGAAAAAGCTCAACGCTGCCGTTTTCCCCGGCGCCCAGGGCGGCCCGTTGATGCACGTGATCGCCGCCAAGGCAGTGTGCTTCAAGGAAGCGCTGGAGCCAGGCTTCAAGGCCTATCAGAAGCAAGTCATCGAAAACGCCCAGGCCATGGCCCAGGTGTTCATCGACCGTGGCTATGACGTGGTGTCCGGCGGTACCGACAACCACCTGTTCCTGGTCAGCCTGATCCGCCAGGGCCTCACCGGCAAAGACGCCGACGCCGCCCTGGGCCGTGCCCACATCACCGTCAACAAGAACGCCGTGCCGAACGACCCGCAGTCGCCGTTCGTCACCTCGGGCCTGCGTATCGGCACCCCGGCCGTCACCACCCGCGGTTTCAAGGTGGCCCAGTGCGTCGCGCTGGCCGGCTGGATCTGCGATGTGCTGGACAACCTGGGTGATGCCGACGTCGAAGCCGATGTCGCCAAGAACGTCGCCGCGCTGTGCGCCGACTTCCCGGTCTACCGCTGAGTGGAGTAGAAAACCATGCAACGCTATTCGGGCTTCGGCCTCTTCAAACACTCCCTCAGCCACCACGAAAACTGGCAGCGCATGTGGCGCACGCCAACCCCTAAAAAGGTCTACGACGTGGTCATCGTCGGCGGTGGCGGGCATGGCCTGGCCACGGCCTACTACCTGGCCAAAGAGCACGGCATCACCAACGTTGCGGTAATCGAAAAAGGCTACCTGGGCGGCGGCAACACCGCCCGTAACACCACCATCGTGCGTTCCAACTACCTGTGGGACGAGTCGGCGCAGCTGTACGAGCACGCCATGAAGCTGTGGGAAGGGCTGTCGCAGGATATCAACTACAACGTGATGTTCTCCCAGCGCGGCGTCTACAACCTGTGCCACACCCTGCAGGACATTCGCGATTCGGAGCGCCGGGTCAGCGCCAACCGCCTCAACGGCGTCGATGGCGAGCTGCTCGACACCGCCCAGGTGGCGGCCGAAATCCCCTACCTGGACTGCTCGAAGAACACCCGCTACCCGATTCTGGGTGCCACCGTGCAGCGCCGTGGCGGCGTGGCCCGCCACGATGCCGTGGCCTGGGGCTATGCCCGCGCCGCCGATGCCCTGGGCGTGGACCTGATCCAGCAGACCGAGGTGATTGGCTTCCGTAAAGAAAACGGCGCCGTGATTGGTGTGGAAACCAACAAGGGCTTCATCGGCGCCAAGCGCGTCGGCGTGGTCACCGCCGGTAACTCCGGGCACATGGCCAAGCTTGCGGGCTTTCGCCTGCCGCTGGAATCGCACCCGCTGCAAGCGCTGGTGTCGGAGCCGATCAAGCCGATCATCGACTCGGTGATCATGTCCAACGCCGTGCACGGCTACATCAGCCAGTCCGACAAGGGCGACCTGGTGATCGGCGCCGGTATCGACGGCTGGGTCGGCTACGGCCAGCGCGGTTCGTACCCGGTGATCGAGCACACCCTGCAGGCCATCGTCGAGATGTTCCCGAACCTGTCGCGGGTACGCATGAACCGCCAGTGGGGCGGCATCGTCGACACCACCCCCGACGCCTGCCCGATCATCTCCAAGACCCCGGTCAAGAACATGTTCTTCAACTGCGGTTGGGGCACCGGCGGCTTCAAGGCCACCCCGGGCTCGGGCAACGTCTTTGCGGCAAGCCTGGCCAAGGGCGAGATGCACCCGCTGGCCGCGCCATTCTCCATCGACCGTTTCTACAACGGTGCGCTGATCGACGAACACGGCGCTGCTGCCGTCGCCCACTGACCCGGAGACAACCGTCATGTTGCAAATCTTCTGTCCCCACTGCGGCGAGCTGCGCTCCGAAGAAGAATTCCACGCTTCGGGCCAGGCCCACATCGCCCGCCCGCTGGACCCGGCCGCCTGCTCCGACGAGGAGTGGGGCACCTACATGTTCTTCCGTGACAACCCGCGTGGCATCCACCACGAGCTGTGGGACCACGTTGCCGGCTGCCGCCAGTACTTCAACGTCACCCGCGACACCGTGACCTACGAAATTCTGGAAACCTACAAGATCGGCGAGAAGCCTCAAGTCACTGCTGCCGGCAAGCAAAGCGCGGCATCCGCGACCGCCAAGGGCCAAGGGGAAAAAGTATGAGCCAGACCTATCGCCTCGCCAGCGGCGGCCGTATCGACCGCAGCAAGGTGCTGAACTTCACCTTCAACGGCAAGACCTACCAGGGCTACGCCGGCGACAGCCTGGCCGCCGCGCTGCTGGCCAACGGCGTCGACATCGTTGGCCGTAGCTTCAAGTACTCGCGTCCGCGCGGCATCATCGCCGCAGGCACCGAAGAGCCGAACGCCATCCTGCAGATCGGCTCCAGCGAAGCCACCCAGATCCCCAACGTGCGCGCCACGCAACAAGCGCTGTACGCGGGGCTTGTAGCCACCAGCACCAACGGCTGGCCGAACGTCAACAACGACGTCATGGGCATCCTCGGCAAGGTGGGCGGCAGCATGATGCCGCCGGGCTTCTACTACAAAACCTTCATGTACCCCAAATCGTTCTGGATGACCTACGAGAAGTACATCCGCAAGGCCGCCGGCCTTGGCCGCGCGCCGCTGCAGAACGACCCGGACAGCTACGACTACATGAACCAGCACTGCGACGTGCTGATTGTCGGCGCAGGCCCTGCAGGCCTGGCTGCTGCACTGGCCGCTGCACGCAGCGGTGCGCGGGTGATCCTGGCCGATGAACAGGAAGAGTTCGGCGGCAGCCTGCTCGACAGCCGCGAAACCCTCGACGGCAAGCCTGCCGCCGACTGGGTCAACGCCGTGGTCAAAGAGCTGGAAAGCCTGCCGGAAGTGACCCTGCTGCCACGGGCCACGGTCAACGGCTACCACGACCATAACTTCCTGACCATTCACGAGCGCCTCACCGACCACCTCGGCGACCGCGCCCCGATTGGCCAGGTACGCCACCGCGTGCACCGCGTGCGCGCCAAGCGTGTGGTGCTGGCAGCCGGTGCCCACGAGCGCCCGCTGGTGTACGGCAACAACGACGTGCCGGGCAACATGCTGGCCGGTGCTGTGTCCACTTACGTGCGCCGCTATGGCGTGGCCCCGGGCCGCAAGCTGGTGCTGTCGACCAACAACGACCACGCCTACCGCGCAGCGCTGGACTGGCACGACGCCGGCCTGCAAGTGGTGGCCATCGCCGACGCCCGCCACAACCCGCGCGGTTCGCTGGTTGAAGAAGCGCGTGCCAAGGGCATTCGCATTCTCACCTCCAGCGCCGTGGTCGAGGCCAAGGGCAGCAAGCACGTCACCGGTGCCCGCGTGGCCGCCATCGATGTGCAGGCGCACAAGGTCACCAGCCCAGGCGAAACCCTCGATTGCGACCTGATCGCCACTTCCGGCGGCTACAGCCCGATCGTCCACCTGGCCTCGCACCTGGGCGGCCGCCCGGTATGGCGTGACGATATTCTCGGCTTCGTGCCGGGCGATGCCCCGCAAAAACGCGAATGCGTGGGTGGCATCAACGGCGTGTACGCCCTGGGCGACGTGATTGCCGATGGCTTTGAAGGCGGCGCCCGCGCAGCCACCGAAGCCGGCTTCAAGGCCAGCGCCGGTACCCTGCCAAAAACCGTGGCGCGCAAGGAAGAGGCCACCGTGGCGCTGTTCCAGGTGCCGCACGACAAGGGCACCAAGGGGCCCAAGCAGTTCGTCGACCAACAGAACGACGTGACCGCTGCCGGCATCGAGCTGGCCACCCGCGAAGGCTTCGAGTCGGTCGAGCACGTCAAGCGCTACACCGCGCTGGGCTTCGGTACCGACCAGGGCAAGCTGGGCAACATCAACGGCCTGGCCATCGCCGCCCGTTCGATCGGCATCAGCATCCCGGAAATGGGCACCACCATGTTCCGCCCCAACTACACGCCGGTGACCTTCGGCGCGGTAGCGGGCCGCCACTGTGGCCACCTGTTCGAGCCGGTGCGCTTCACCGCCCTGCATGCCTGGCACGTGAAGAACGGCGCCGAGTTCGAGGACGTCGGCCAGTGGAAGCGCCCGTGGTACTTCCCAAAACCTGGCGAAGACATCCACACCGCCGTGGCCCGCGAATGCAAGGCCGTGCGTGACAGCGTGGGCCTGCTGGACGCCTCCACGCTCGGCAAGATCGACATCCAGGGCCCGGATGCCCGCGAGTTCCTCAACCGCGTGTACACCAACGCCTGGACCAAGCTCGACGTGGGCAAGGCCCGCTATGGCCTGATGTGCAAAGAAGACGGCATGGTCTTCGACGACGGCGTGACCGCCTGCGTTGGCGACAACCACTTCATCATGACCACCACCACCGGCGGCGCCGCCCGCGTGCTGCAGTGGCTGGAGCTGTACCACCAGACCGAATGGCCGGACATGAAGGTGTTCTTCACCTCGGTGACCGACCACTGGGCCACCATGACCCTGTCCGGCCCCAACAGCCGCAAGCTGCTCAGCGAGCTGACCGACATCGACATGGACAAGGAAGCCTTCCCGTTCATGACCTGGAAGGAAGGCAACGTCGGCGGCGTGCCGGCCCGCGTCTTCCGTATCTCGTTCACCGGCGAGCTGTCGTACGAAGTCAACGTGCAGGCCAACTACGCCATGGGCGTGCTCGAGCAGATCATCGAGGCCGGCAAGAAGTACAACCTGACCCCGTACGGCACCGAGACCATGCACGTGCTGCGCGCCGAGAAGGGCTTCATCATCGTCGGCCAGGACACCGACGGTTCGATGAACCCGGACGACCTCAACATGAGCTGGTGCGTGGGCCGCAACAAGCCGTACTCGTGGATCGGCCTGCGTGGCATGAACCGCGAAGACTGCCTGCGCGAAGACCGCAAGCAACTGGTGGGCCTCAAGCCTGTGGACCCGACCAAGTGGCTGCCCGAAGGCGCCCAGCTGGTGTTCGACCCCAAGCAGCCGATCCCGATGGACATGGTCGGCCACGTCACCTCCAGCTACGCGGCCAACTCCCTGGGCTATTCGTTCGCGATGGGCGTGGTAAAGGGCGGCCTCAAGCGCATGGGCGAGCGGGTGTATTCGCCGCAGGCCGATGGCAGCGTGATCGAGGCAGAAATCGTGTCTTCGGTGTTCTTCGATCCGAAGGGTGAGCGGCAGAACGTTTGATCCGGGGAGCTTGTAGGGGCAGGCCCGGCCTCATCGCCGGCAAGCCGGCTCCTACAGGCTCGGCGCGGTCCTTCACATCGCTGCGTCGTATCGACGAACAAGAATTCAAGGCAGGTAAGAAATGAGCGCTATCAACGTCTTCCAGCAAAACCCCGGCGCCGATGCCAAGGCTCAGTCGCCACTGCACCACGCCGACCTGGGCAGCCTGGTCGGCAAGGGCCGCAAGAACGCAGGCGTGACCCTGCGCGAGAAGAAATTCCTCGGCCACCTGACCATTCGTGGCAATGGCCACGATGCGGCCTTTGCCGGTGCCGTGCACAAGGCCCTGGGCCTGGAGCTGCCGGTGGCCCTGACCGTGGTCGCCAACGGCGAGATGTCGCTGCAGTGGATGGGCCCGGACGAGTATCTGCTGATCGTGCCCGGCGGCCAGGAAGTGGAAGTGGAGAACAAACTGCGTGCCGCCCTCGACGGCCAGCACATCCAGGTGGTCAACGTCAGCGGCGGGCAAACCCTGCTGGAGCTGCGCGGCCCCAATGTGCGCGACGTGCTGATGAAATCCACCAGCTATGATGTTCACCCGAACAACTTCCCGGTGGGCAAGGCCGTCGGCACCGTGTTCGCCAAGTCGCAGCTGGTGATCCGCCGTACCGCCGAAGACACCTGGGAGCTGATGATCCGCCGCAGCTTCTCGGACTACTGGTGGCTATGGCTGCAGGACGCCTCGGCCGAGTACGGCCTGGCCATCGAAGCCTAAGGAGCGCACAGCATGAGTCGGGCACCGGACACCTGGATTCTCACTGCCGACTGCCCGAGCATGCTCGGCACCGTCGATGTGGTGACGCGTCACCTCTACGAACAGCGCTGCTACGTCACCGAGCACCACTCCTTCGATGACCGGCTGTCGGGGCGGTTTTTCATTCGTGTGGAGTTTCGCGCCCCTGACGGCTTCGACGAGGACGGCTTCAGGGCCGGCCTTGCCCAGCGCAGCGAAGCTTTCGGCATGGCCTTCGAGCTCACCGCCCCCAACCACCGCCCCAAGGTGGTGATCATGGTGTCCAAGGCCGACCACTGCCTGAACGACCTGCTGTACCGCCAGCGCATCGGCCAGCTGGGCATGGACGTGGTGGCGGTGGTGTCCAACCACCCCGACCTCGAGCCGCTGGCGCACTGGCACAAGATCCCGTACTACCACTTTGCCCTCGACCCCAACGACAAACCGGCGCAGGAGCGCAAGGTGTTGCAGGTGATCGAGCAGACCGGCGCGGAACTGGTGATTCTTGCCCGCTACATGCAGGTGCTGTCGCCCGAGCTGTGCCGCCAGCTCGATGGCCGGGCGATCAACATCCACCACTCGCTGCTGCCCGGGTTCAAGGGTGCCAAGCCGTACCACCAGGCCTACAACAAGGGCGTGAAGATGGTCGGTGCCACTGCGCACTACATCAACAACGACCTCGACGAAGGCCCGATCATCGCCCAGGGGGTGGAAGTGGTGGACCACAGCCATTACCCCGAGGATTTGATCGCCAAGGGGCGGGATATCGAATGCCTGACCCTGGCGCGGGCGGTGGGGTATCACATTGAACGGCGGGTGTTTTTGAACGCCAATCGCACTGTCGTACTCTGACATTGGGGCTGCTTTGCAGCCCTTTCGCGACACAAGGCCGCTCTACAGGGATCAATGTCCCCTGTAGGAGCGGCCTTGTGTCGCGAAAGGGGCGCGAAGCGGCCCCAGACCTTTGCGCCGCAAACAGGCATCCCTTTGTCGCAACCAGTCACTGCGACATCCCCCATCCGGCCCACAATTCCCCCATTCCAGTAACACATGCCGCCCATGGATGGCGGCAGGTTCAACCACCGCTGCATAAATACAAATCAAGCGAGGTAAGAGCATGTCTGGTAATCGTGGAGTGGTGTATCTCGGCGCAGGCAAGGTCGAGGTGCAGAAGATCGACTACCCCAAGATGCAGGACCCGCGCGGCAAGAAGATCGAGCACGGCGTCATCCTCAAGGTGGTGTCCACCAACATTTGCGGCTCTGACCAGCACATGGTCCGTGGCCGCACCACTGCCCAGGTCGGCCTGGTACTCGGCCATGAAATCACCGGTGAAATCGTCGAACTGGGCCGTGATGTCGAGCGCCTGAAAATCGGCGACCTGGTGTCGGTCCCCTTCAACGTCGCCTGCGGGCGCTGCCGCTCCTGCAAAGAAATGCACACCGGTGTGTGCTTGACCGTCAACCCGGCCCGCGCCGGTGGCGCCTACGGCTACGTCGACATGGGCGACTGGACCGGCGGCCAGGCCGAATACGTGCTGGTGCCGTACGCCGACTTCAACCTGCTGAAGCTGCCCGACCGCGACAAGGCCATGGAGAAAATCCGCGACCTGACCTGCCTGTCGGACATCCTGCCCACCGGTTACCACGGCGCCGTGACTGCCGGCGTTGGCCCGGGCAGCACCGTGTACGTAGCCGGCGCCGGCCCGGTCGGCCTGGCCGCTGCGGCCTCGGCCCGCCTGCTGGGCGCCGCCTGCGTGATTGTCGGCGACCTCAACCCGGCCCGCCTGGCCCACGCCAAGTCCCAGGGCTTCGAGGTGGTGGACCTGTCCAAGGACACCCCGCTGCACGAGCAGATCGTCGATATTCTCGGCGAGCCAGAAGTGGACTGCGCCGTTGACGCCGTTGGCTTCGAAGCCCGCGGCCACGGCCATGAAGGCGCCAAGCACGAGGCCCCGGCCACGGTGCTGAACTCGCTGATGCAGGTAACCCGCGTAGCCGGCAACATCGGCATCCCGGGCCTGTACGTGACCGAAGACCCGGGTGCGGTGGACGCCGCCGCCAAGATCGGCGCGCTGAGCATCCGCTTTGGCCTGGGCTGGGCCAAGTCGCACAGCTTCCACACCGGGCAAACCCCGACCATGAAGTACAACCGCCAGCTGATGCAGGCGATCATGTGGGACCGCATCAACATCGCCGAAGTGGTGGGCGTGCAGGTGATCAACCTCGACCAGGCGCCGGAAGGCTATGGCGAGTTCGATGCCGGGGTGCCGAAGAAGTTTGTGATTGACCCGCACAAGATGTGGGGCGCGGCGTGACGGATGTGAAGTGAACAGAGCCCCTCGAAATGAGGGGCTTTTTCATGGCTGTTTGGAGCCGAGCCGGGCGCCCGAGACGCCGCCAAAAGTGATCAGCTTATTTCCGAGACAGGGCGCTAGCAATCGGCTCAATATTCACGCACTTCTTGGATCATCTACGGATGGCATTCATTCTTGCGCCTGCTTGTTCCCAGAGATATTTTCCAAAGCGAATTTCACGTTCTGTTTTATATTCCAGTGATTTTACTGTATTGCGCAGTATCTCAGGTGCAGTGCCTGACTTATAACTAGACAGGGATCGGCGATAATAGGTCAGTGCATTTTGGTTACTTCTGAATTCTGCCAGTTGGGACTCTTGAATATGAATAAGGTCTGCGCGGTTACCTTTCGAACGCCATACATGCAAGACACGATCAGACTGCTTTTCGCCAGCGCGATCCAATACCTGTATTTCTCGCGGACGCTGCATGCCCGAGGTTGCAGGACGCGGTGCAGCATGCGATGCCTGTAACGGGAGCTCGCCTTTCACGACGCTCTCAAGGGATGTTGTCCGTTTTAGCGACGTGGGTTTCAACCAGCGACCCGCTGCGACAGTCGTGTGCCCTTTGATCTTCATGATCTGCCCATTGGGCAGGAAAACCCGCACGTGGCCGCTTGGATCCGAGTGGTTCACTGGGTCCCCCTCGCAATAGCAGTAGGCATTGATTCCGCCCTGTGCAAAAGGGCTCCAGCTGTCTGGCGAGTGAAAGCGGCCCAGGCGAGGGGAGTAGGCGCGGTATCCGTTACCCAACAAATAGCAGCCCGTCGCGGTTTGAAACCATTCACCGGTGAAGTTCAGAAGTGACAAGCCGAGGTGTGCCCCTGGGTCATATCCGTACGCCGTGAACCTGTGGTCCTCTTGCTCTTCTACACTTTGCTCGGATAGCACCGAGCCTTTGTCGTCGGTTGCAAGCAAGACGGTCGTTCTGCGAGTTGGCTGTTCAGCCAAGGGGATGTTTGCGCTGCGGAGTATGGCACGTTGTTGATTACCCTGGTTGACGGTGACCAGCTTGCCATTTTGGTAAAAGAATTGGGTGTTGGTTGTCTGCTTTTTCATCACACGCTCCCATTGGCTTTAAGAGGGATGGTTACTGCCACGCAATAGTTGGGTACGTGAAAGCCGCTGGCCACTGGCAAAAATGATAGGCCCGTGAAGCAGGTACACCGCTAGCCGTGGCGAAGTGGTGGGCGTGCAGGTGATCAACCTGGACCAGGCGCCAGAAGGCTATGGCGAGTTCGATGCCGGCGTGCCGAAGAAGTTTGTGATCGACCCGCACAAGATGTGGGGCGCGGCGTGACGGCTGTGAAGTGAAAAGAGCCCCTCGAAGCGAGGGGCTTTTTCATGGCTGCTTGAAGCTGTGCCGGGCCCCCTGTAGGAGCCGGCCGGCGATGAGGCCCGCCCAGGAAACTACTGGCCCGGCGGGTTACCCGTGTTATCCCCAGCCTGCGGTGCCGTACCTAACCCTTGTTGTCGGCTGTCAGCAGGCCTTCTCGCTCGTTCAATGGATGTGTAGCCAGCGAGTTATCGGCACTCCTGAAGAGGGAGTGAAGTGGTGCTGTTTATTAGAACTCCTGACTATCTCTCACACGGTAGCTGAGTGCTGCTACAGGCTCTAGAGATTCATAACTTGGTGGCGGGACCTCTGCGGTGGCATCCTTGTATGTAGGGGGGGGGTCGATTCTGTTATTTTGAATTCTGGTGAATTCATGCCTGGCTGAGGTGAGTTTCTCTTCGTTCCTCGAAATACGTTCATTCAGTGCCCTTTCCTTTGCCTGCCAAATGCTTCTTTTATCTAGGTTTCGCTTGACGCTGTCCCTGGCTTCGAGGTGATTTTGCCACGGCGTATTTCCATATTGATCTGGGCTGTTATTTGAAAGGGCTTCCGTTTTATAAAAATCCCTGTCAATTTTATATCTGTCTATCTTGTTGTTGTAGTGTTCTATTTTGTTGAGGTTTTTTTGTTGTGCGCGGTTTAGTTTTGAAAGTTTTGCGGTGTAGTGTTTTATTTTGTAATTAGGATTTCTGTTCAGCCAGGCGTGGCCTGAGGGATCGATTCTATTGACTGGGTCGCCACAGCAGTAGGCATAGGCATTCAAGCCACCTTTACCGAAAGGACTGAGGCTGTCAGCTGAGTGAAAACGCATCAGCTCAGGGTTGAATAGTCGGTAACCATTACCGAGCAAGTAGGCCGCTGCTAGCGCCTCCACGTGCTCGCCATTGAAACCGCAGTGGGTACGTTGGGAGGGCAAGGACGGATCATGCCCATAAGCTGAGTAACTATGGGCTTCCTCTTCATCGGCATCCCCTGACACTCTCAGTACAGAGCCATTCTGGTCGACCTCCAGCAGCCCTGTTTCCTGGCGCTCGCCGGTGGAGAGTGCGGCCAGCGGTATGTCGGTGCTGCGCAAGATAGTCCGGTGCAGCCTGCCTTGGTTGACGGTAACGAGCTTACCGCCCTGGTAGAAGAATTGGGTGGTGGTGGCTTGGCGCTTCATGTCGACCTCCTGTTTGCAGTCGGTGCTGCTCAATGGTGCTTCAACAGGATGCTGATCAGTATTGAGGGCCGAGGCTACTGGCAAAAATGCTAGGTATGCAGAAATGACCTACGCATTCCTAGCCTGCTTCCTACAGTTGCTTGAGGGGGAATGGAATTATCCTACGCAGTCTGTCGAAGCACGTCTGATTGTCCGGGGAAACACTGGCCACTAGGCTCTGCCGGTCGCTGAGGGTTCAGCGACCGGGTGTGGAAACCTGACAATCACGATATCCCGCTGTCATGGCGGTTGTACGCGGGAGGCCGCAAGGCCTACCGGGTTACTCGTGACCGGTTTCCACCCCGTGTACAACTGCCACCCTCTTGTGTGGAAACGGACGGTAGCAGTTCAACCTCTACGAGTGACTGCCATGAAAAAAATCGTCCCCGACCCACCCCATCAATTCGCCCTTCCCCCTGAAATCTCCCTCGCCCGTGCCCTCCAGGACGGCGTGGTGCCCATGGAGTACGTGCTGATGAATGTCTCCCACTACCTGATGTTCGCCTTCAGCGACAGCCACCGCGCGCTGGACCGTATCGAAGACGAGGAGACCCGCCAGTTGCTGATGCACGGCCTGCGGGCCATGCAGATCGCCTGGGGGCAGGCGGATGCCTTGGCCAGTGCGGTGGAGAACCGTAAGGTGCATTAGCCAGCGGTTATGTGGGAGATGCTTATCCTGCGATGGGGTTAGCAGGTTCAGTGATGTTGTTTACGCTGCCCCATCACAGGCAAGTCGGTGTGACTAGTACTTGCGATCCCGCCATTTGCGATCTCGCCATAAAAATACTTTGCCGTCTCGGTGCACGGTTAGAGGCCTGGGGACTTGGGTCGCGATTTGGAATTCCTCGGACCTGCGAACCCCGGCATTTATCACGGAGAGATGCCGCTTATTAGAGCCAACGCCGACATGCGGAAATTGCGAGTAGTCGATTAATTGTCTATCAGCGGCTGTTGATGATCGGTCAACCCACTTTTGGATTTCACCATGTGCTTGCCCACTAGGCTCCCGGTTTGAATTGCCTGTCGTGAAACGGCTGCCTCCTGCGGCGCTATGGGGGGGCGAGCGAGAAGGTAATGACGGTGGATGATCAGAAACGCTCGTGTAGGACTCGAGACTCGCGTAGTCGCTGGAGATACTGCTATCGCGTCTGCTTGACCCGACAGAGCTGTACGGGTTTTCAGCCTCGGCAACCACTGCACTCACCTTTCGCTTTGTTGCTTCAATCAACACTGGGGTTGCTGGACGAGGTGTGCGCAAGTGAAGCCGATTGGCAATACCTTTGAACAGGCTGAGCAATGCACTGGAATGGCCTGAGGGATCGATTCGGTTGATGGGGTCACTTAAACAATATGCATAGGCATTAAGCCCGCCTGTACCGAAAGGACTCCAACTGTCAGGGCTACTGAATCGTAACAGGGAAGGGCTAAAAGCCCTGAGGCCTGCCCCTAATAGATAACTGGGGAGTGGTAGATGCATACACTCAGCATTGAAACCTAGCACTGTGTGGGGGGAGGGCAGCGCAGGGTTATGGCCATAGGCTGAATAGGCATGGGATTCACGAGCGCCCCCTTCTCCCTGCACGTGTATGACTGAGCCCTTGCTATCTGTTGCCAACAAGCCACCGCCAGGTGTAACTGTGCGGCGTTCAGCCAGGGGCATATGCTCAACGCGCATTATAGTGTGGTGCTCTGTGCCTTGTATCTCCGTGATCAGTTCAGAATTTTTATAGAACAGGACGGTTTTCGTGTCACTTGTCACATCTTAATCCTCATCACCAGCGCTAGAGGAAAGGTTTTTCAGAATGTTGAGATAATTATTGGCCGGTGACTACTGGCAAAAATGCTAGGTACGCAGAAATGGCCTACGCGCTCCTAGCCTGCGTCCTACATTTTCTTGGGGGTGGGTGGAATTATCCTACGCAGTCTGTCGAAGCACGTCTGATTGTCCGGGGAAACACTGGCCACTAGGCTCTGCCGGTCGCTGAGGGTTCAGCGATCGGGGTGTGGAAACCTCTGTGGCATATGGTTGTTGTCGATATGACAGTTGTGCGCGGGAGGCCTTCGGGCCTACCGGGTTCGCCATATGCCTGGTTTTCCACCCCGCGTACAGCTGTCACCCCAATGTGTGGAAACGGACGGGTGGCCCATGACCGATATGGTGATCACATGAAAAAAATCGTCCCCGACCCACCCCATCAATTCGCCCTTCCCCCTGAAATATCCCTCGCCCGTGCCCTCCAGGACGGCGTGGTGCCCATGGAGTACGTGCTGATGAATGTCTCCCACTACCTGATGTTCGCCTTCAGCGACAGCCACCGCGCGCTGGACCGCATCGAGGACGAGGAGACCCGCCAGTTGCTGATGCACGGCCTGCGGGCCATGCAGATTGCCTGGGGGCAGGCGGATGCCTTGGCCAGTGCGGTGGAGAACCGGACTGTGCATTGATTGCTGCGGCGCATGATCTGAAAGCCGGCGCGATCCCTGTGGGAAGCGGCCTTGTGTCGCGATGGGCTGCGCAGCAGCCCCCGGCGATTCTGTATGAGGTCGAGATTCTGGGGCTGCTCTGCAGCCCAATCGCGACACAAGGCCGCTTCCCACAGGGATCGCGCCGGCTTTGGATTCTTAACAAGGCAGTTGCTCCCACAAGGTTCGCGCCTACGTCGAGCACTAGCAAAACCAGCTCACTTCACAGGGCCGTATGCGCCGACCACCGGCCCGGAACAAAGGTTCGAGCCCCCAGTCGAATGCCTCGTTTCCCGGCCATCCCGGCCGATGAGGTCCCTCCCGATGAAAGCACTCACCCTGGCAACCCTGATGACCCTGGCCGCAAGCCCGGTGTTCGCCTTCAACCTAAGCGATGTTGCCAATGCGGTTTCTGCCACGCAAAACCAGCAGCACAGCATCCCGGTGCAGGCCCCCGAGGGCCAGGCCAACTTGCTCAACACGCTGGGCAGCGAACTGAAGATCACCCCCGAACAGGCCATCGGCGGCGCCGGGGCGATGCTGGGGCTGGCGCGCAACCACCTCAGCGGTGATGACTATGGCCAGCTGACCAAGGCGGTGCCGGGGCTGGACCTGTTGTCTGGCGCCAATGCGCTGGGTGGCTTGAGCGGGTTGGGGCAGTTGCTGGGCGGGGACAAGGCAGCGTCGCCACTGGGTAATGCGCTGGGCGGCGAGGTGGAGAACCGCAACGACTTGGACAATGCGTTCAAGGCACTGGGTATGGATACCGGTATGATCGGGCAGTTTGCGCCGTTGATTCTGCAGTACCTGGGGCAGCAGGGGATTGCTGGGTCGTTGTTGCAGAACTTGGGGAGTCTGTGGACCACGCCGGCGCCGCAGGCCCAGCCTTCGGTCTGACGTCAGAACGCCAGATAAAGGCGGGAGGTTAATCCTGCTCGCATAGGGTTTTTACCTTCCTTAAAAGTTCCAGCGGAGTTGTTCATCGCCGAGCTGTTGGCGGATTTCTTCTACTCTTTGCGCAATACGTACGATGTCCCTGCTGTAGTCCTGATAAAGCGCTGATCCCGGCTGCAGATGCCCGATGTTCCGTTCATAAGTTTGAATGTGTTGGGAGGCTTCTGCCAATTCACTATGAAGGCGTTGTGCATGATCCAGGTCTATGGCCTGTCGCGCCTGTCTCGGCTGCTGCAAATTCATGCGGGGTAACACTGGGTTCAGGTTCTGGTTGGCTGCAAGCGGGACATTGCCTTCACCACGCGGCGCAAAGTAACGATCACCGCCGTTGTAAGCCAACGGGTTCCTGGGCCGGTTCGGCGGAACTGCCTGTACCCAGTTTTGTACCCGCGGGTTTATCACTACAACTTCGGGCTCGATATGAGGGATATGTTCGGGAGCAAGGCGAAGTCGGCGCAGAGGCGGAAGGCCCGCATGCCCGCTAGGGTCTGACCGGTTCACTGGATCGCTTGTGCAATAAATGTAGGAATTGAGCCCACCTTTACCAAAAGGGCTCCAGCTGTCAGGTGCCATGAATCGCATGAGTATCGGACTGTAGGGCCTGTATCCGTTACCCAGCAGATAGGTTCTTGAGTATCTGTCCAAGCATTCACCATTGAAGCCCAGTGCTGGGGGGGATGCTGCGTCGTGCTGCCTGAAGCCGAAGGGGCAGTAAGCGTAATTTGAAAAGGCCATGACACCGTTCACCCAAGGTAGGTTGAGGTGTCAGTATTTCCCCAAGGGCCGCTGCTGCGTACTGACAAAATTGACAGTTGCAAATTGTTCAGCTCTGGCAGGCGGCACACAGTAGGTTGACGGCGACGCGCTTGGACGGCTGGGTTGGCGATCCGTGGGGGCAGCGTCGCACACAGACGCAATGCTCAAACCGCTTCAGTGAACTCCACCAAGCGCACCGGCCGGCGGAAGCCCGCGGTCAGTACCGCCAGGTAAGCCAACCCCAAGGCAAACCAGCAAAGCCCGATCACCAGCGTCAGCGCCGACAGGCTGGTCCACAGCCACAAGGTCAGCCCCAACCCCACCAGCGGCACCACGCCATAGCGCAGCAGCCCCTTGAGGTTGCGCTGCGCCCCGTCAGCCAGCAGATGGGTCTTGACCACCGCCAGGTTCACCGCCGAAAACGCCACCAGCGCGCCAAAGCTGATCAGCGAGGCGAGGGTGGCCAGGTCGATCACCAGTGCCAGCAGCGAGAACGCCGACACCAGCAGGGTGGCGAACACTGGCGTGCCGAAGCGCGGCGACAGGTAGCCGAAGCTGCGCTGCGGCAATACGCGGTCGCGGCCCATGGTGAACAGGATGCGCGACACCGCCGCCTGGGAGGCCAGGGCCGAGCCCAGGCTGCCGGCAACGAACGCGGCGGTGAAGAAGTTGGCGAGGAACTGGCCGCCGGCCTTGAGCATCACCTCGTTGGCAGCGGCATCGGCGTTGGCGAAGTGGCTGCCCGGCAGCACCAGCTGGCTGACGTAGGCCAGCACGGTGAACAGCACGCCGGCGAACAGCGTGGTGAGGATGATCGCCCGCGGCACGTCGCGGCGGGCGTCCTTGCACTCTTCGGCCAGGGTCGATACTGCATCGAAGCCCAGAAACGACAGGCACAGCACTGCGGCACCGGCCATCAGCGCGCCGAAGCCGGGCTGGCTGCCGTCACCGCGCAGCGGCGCGAGCGCATCCACCGGCTGCCCGGCCAGGCTCTGCCAAGACAGCGCAACGAACACCCCGATGAAGACGATCTGCGCGCCGACGATCAGGTTGCTGGTTTTGGCCACCGAGTGAATGCCCACCACGTTGAGCACGGTCACCAGGGCGATGGAGGCGAGCACGATGCTCCAGGCCGGGATGGCCGGGAAGGCGATGTTGAGAAACAGCCCGATCAGCAGGTAGTTGATCATCGGCAGGAACAGGTAGTCGAGCAGCAGCGACCAGCCGGCCAGAAAGCCCACGCCGGGGCCGAACGCCAGGTGGGTGTAGGAGTAGGCCGAGCCTGCCACCGGGAAGCGCTTGACCATGAAGCTGTAGGAAGCGGCGGTGAACAGCATGGCCAGCAGGGTGACCAGGTAGGCGCTGGCGGTACGCCCGCCGGTGAGCTCGGTGACGATGCCGTAGGTGGTGAAGATGGTCAGCGGGACCATGTATACCAGGCCGAAGAACACCAGGGCGGGCAGGCCGAGGACACGGCGCAGTTGGGGGGCGGAGCAAGGTTGGGTTGCCATCGATCAATCCTGGCTTTTTTGTAGTTGTGTTTGATCGATTTTTATCTAGTAAGGCTGCTGGTGACAAACAAAGAGTTGCTTATGTCCATTATAAATGTGGATTTTAATCGGGTATTTATGTTGGTTTTGCTGGCCCTATCGCCGGCAAGCCGGCTCCTACAGGGGCCTGTGCAGGAGCCGGCTTGCCGGCGATGGGGCCGGAACAGGCTTACCCCATCTCGGCCCGCAACTCATCGATACGCTGGTCCTTCTCGACCCACAGCTGGTTCACCCAGGCCTGCACGGTCTGGCGGAACGCCGGGTCGTTCTCGTAGTCGCCGGCACTCAGCGCCGGGTCCAGCTCACGCACGCGGATGTCGATGATCACGCGGCTGATGCTGCCGTCGAGCAGCGCCCAGAAGCCTGGCGCCTGCTTGCCGGGGTAGACGATGGTGACGTCCAGCAGCGCGTCCAGCTGCTCGCCGAGTGCTGCCAGCACGAAGGCCACGCCGCCGGCCTTGGGCTTGAGCAGGTTGCGGTACGGCGATTGTTGCTGGGCACGCTTGGCTTCGGTGAAGCGGGTACCCTCGAGGTAGTTGACCACGGTTACCGGCTGGCGCTTGAACAGCTCGCAGGCGGCTTTGGTGATTTCCAGGTCCTTGCCTTTGAGCTCGGGGTGCTTCTCGAGAAACGCCTTGCTGTAGCGCTTCATGAACGGGTAGTCCAGACCCCACCAGGCCAGGCCCAGCAGCGGCACCCAGATCAGCTCTTTTTTGAGAAAGAACTTGAAGAACGGCACCCGGCGGTTGAGGCTTTCGATCAGCGCGGGGATGTCGACCCAGGTCTGGTGGTTGCTGACGCACAGGTACGAGGTGTGCTTGCCCAGGTTCTCCACGCCGCGAATGTCCCAGCGGGTGGGGATGCACAGGGCGAAGATGGCCTTGTCGACTTCCGACCAGGCTTCGGCGATCCACATCACTGCGGCCGAGGCGTAGTCGCGCCAGCGCCCGGGCAGCACCAGCTTGAGCAGGGCGAACACCAGCAGCGGGCCGATCATCACCAGGGTGTTGAGCAGCAGCAGGGTCAGGGTAAGGATGCCGGTCAGCAGGCGACGCATAGGGAAACTCTTGTTGTGTGGATTTTACGGTTGGCAATGATAAGCAGGGCCGTGGCCTACGCCAAACGCGGAATGCCCGGCGGGTGGGACAAATGTTTCACATTGTGTTGTTTAACCTGTGACAACGAACCTATGCTGCCTGCGCAGTCTAAGCACTGACTCTTCTCAAGGAAGCCTGCCCTGTGAAACCCCTGCTTGCCCTGTTGTCCCTTCTGGCGCTGCCGGTGATGGCCGCCGAGCCCACGCTGTATGGCCGTTACGAGAACATCACGCTGCCGGAGCTGGGTGAAACGCTCAAGGCCAAGATGGACACCGGCGCCTACACCGCGTCGCTGTCGGCCAAGGATATCGAGCTGTTCAAGCGTGATGGCCAGGACTGGGTGCGCTTTCGCCTGGCAACCAAAGGCGCCGATGGCAAGGTCTACGAGCATGAGGTGTCGCGCATCAGCAAAATCAAGAATCGCGCCGACGAGGACGAGGAGGGCGATGCCCCGGAGCTTTCGCGCCGCCCGGTGGTCGACCTGGAGCTGTGCCTGGGTGACGTGAAGCGCACCGTGGAGGTGAACTTGGTCGACCGCAGCAACTTCAACTACCCGCTGCTGGTGGGCGCCAAGGCGCTGCGCGAGTTCAAGGCGGCGGTCAACCCGGCGAAGAAGTTCACTGCGGGCAAGCCTGACTGCTGATTTGCCTGTACCGGCGCTATCGCCGGCAAGCCGGCTCCTACAGGGTTTTGCAGGAGCCGGCTTGCCGGCGATAGGGCTCGAGCGCTTAAAATCCAGCTTTGCCCCCAGCAAGGCCGGACGCCATGCCCCACATTCTCATCGTCGAAGACGAAGCCTCCATCGCCGACACCCTGGTCTACGCCCTGCAGGCCGACGGCCACAGCACCGAATGGGTGACCCTCGGCAGTGCTGCGGTCGAGCAACAGCGCCTGCGCCCGGCGGACCTGGTGATACTCGACATCGGCCTGCCCGATATCAGCGGGTTTGAAACCTGCCGCCAGCTGCGTCGCTTCAGCGAGGTGCCGGTGATGTTCCTCAGTGCCCGCGACGCCGAGATCGACCGGGTACTGGGCCTGGAGATCGGCGCCGACGACTACGTGGTCAAGCCGTTCAGCCCGCGCGAGGTGGCGGCGCGGGTGCGGGCGATCCTCAAGCGCATGGCGCCGCGCGTTGAGCCTGCCACTGAAAGCACGTTGTTCCAGCTCGACACGCTGGCCATGCGCATCAGCTACCAGGGCCAGCCGCTGGCCCTGACCCGCCACGAATTCCGCCTGCTGCAATGCCTGCTGGAGCAGCCGCGCCGGGTGTTCAGCCGCGAGCAATTGCTCGACGGTTTGGGCGTGGCCTCGGACGTGGGCTACGAGCGCACCATCGACAGCCATATCAAGAGCCTGCGCGCCAAGCTGCGCCAGGTGGCCCCCGCCGCCGAGCCGATCCAGACCCACCGGGGCCTGGGCTACAGTTACAGCCCGGAACACGCCTGATGCGCCTGGGGATTCGCATCTTCCTGGTGTACTTCCTGTTCGTCGGGCTGGCGGGCTATTTTTTGCTCAACACCGTGCGCGAGCAGATTCGCCCGGTGGTGCGCCAGTCGTCGGAAGAAACCCTGGTGGACACCGCCAATCTGCTGGCCGAGATTCTCCACGACGACGTCAAGGCCGGCACCCTGGCCCAGAGCCGCCTGCCCGAGGTGCTCAAGGCTTATGGCCTGCGCAGCCCCGGCGCGCATATCTGGGGCCTGGCCAAGACCCAGGTCAGCCACCGCATCTACGTCACCGACGCCAACGGCATCGTGCTGCTCGACTCCAGCGGCCAGGACCTGGGCAAGGACTACTCGCAGTGGAACGACGTCTACCTGACCCTGCGCGGCCAGTATGGCGCGCGCTCTACCCGCAGCGTTGCAGACGACGAAAGCACCTCGGTGATGCATGTGGCGGCGCCGATCCTCGATGCGGGCAGGATCATCGGCGTGGTCACCGTGGCCAAGCCCAATAGCTCGCTGCAGCCCTACATCGACCGCTCTGAAGAGCGCCTGCTGAACCTCGGGCTTGGGCTGATCGGGTTGGGCCTGCTGATCGGCGCGGCGCTGTCGTGGTGGCTGGTGCGCTCGCTGCGCCGCCTGGCGCGCTACGCCCAGGCGGTCAGCGAGGGCGAGCGGGCGGCGGTGCCGTATTACAAGGGCGGCGAGCTGGCGCACCTGGCCAATGCGGTGGAGCGCATGCGCACGCAACTGGAGGGCAAGGCCTACGTGGAGCGCTACGTGCACACCCTGACCCATGAGCTGAAAAGCCCGCTGGCGGCGATTCGCGGGGCCTCGGAGCTGCTGCAGGGCGAGATGCCGGCCGAGCAGCGGGCGCGCTTTGCCGGCAATATCGAGCGCGAGAGCGAGCGTTTGCAGCAGATGATCGAGCGCCTGCTGAACCTGGCCCGGGTCGAGCAGATGCAGGCCCTTGAAGACGAGCAGCAGGTGGCCCTGGCGGGGCTGGTGGATGAGCTGCTGGTGGCCCAGGGGGTGCGTATCGAGGCGAACGCGTTGCAGGTGCGCCAGCGGCTGCCGGCCGGTACGCAGCTGCTGTGCGACCCGTTCCTGCTACGCCAGGCGCTGGCCAACCTGTTGGACAACGCGCTGGACTTCACCCCGCCCGGTGGTGTGCTGCTGTTCGAGCTGGAGCGCGACGGCGAGCGGGTGGCGCTGAGCCTGTTCAACCAGGGGCCAAGCATTCCCGAGTACGCCCTGGGGCGGGTCAGCGAGCGGTTCTATTCGCTGCCGCGCCCTGGCACCGGGCGCAAGAGCACGGGGCTTGGGCTGAACTTCGTGGCCGAGGTGATGCAGCTGCATGGCGGGGCGTTGGCGGTGGATAACGCCGAAGGCGGGGTGCGGGTGCGGCTGTGGCTGCCTGCGCGGCGGCTAAACCTCTGAGTCCCTGATTCGGCAAGCTCTCTGTAGGAGCCGGCACTGGCCTGAAGCTTATCCAATCCCTGTGGGAAGCGGCCTTGTGTCGCGATGGGCTGCAAAGCAGCCCCGGCATTCTTGCATGATGCCGAGATCCTGGGGCTGCTTCGCAGCCCATCGCGACACAAGGCCGCTTCCCACAGGGTCCATGCTGTGCTTGCGAAGACATTCTCCACACAAACCACACAAACCCACCCCGAAGGCTCCACGCAGCGGGCAGACACTGCCTGCCATCGCACACGGAGCCTCACCAATGAACAAGACCCTGGGTTTCAAGCTCGGCACCATCGCCGTGCTGATCCTGCTGCTGCTCATCCCGCTGTTGATGATTGGCGGCCTTATCGACGAACGCCAGCACCTGCGCGACAGCGTGGTGCAGGACATCGCCCGCAGCTCTGCCTTTGGCCAGCAGATCAGCGGCCCGATGCTGGTGGTGCCCTACCGCAAGTACGAGCGCCGCTGGATCGACAAGGACGGCCAGAGTACCCAGGAAACCAGTACGGTCAGCGGCAACCTGTACTTCCTGCCGGAAACCCTCGACGTGGACATGGGCGCCGAGACCGAGCTGCGTGCCCGGGGCATCTACCAGGCGCGGCTGTTCCACACCAAGGGCCGTATCAGCGGGCGCTTCAAGCTGCCCGACCACTGGGGTATCGACGAGGACTACGGCGACTACCGCTTCGACAAGCCCTACCTGGTGGTGGGTATCAGCGATATCCGCGGTATCGAGAACAACCTGGAGCTGAACCTGGACGACCAGCGCCTGGCCTTCGAGGCCGGCACCGGCCTTGACTGGATGCGCGGTGGCGTCCATGTGCCGCTGCCGCAGTTCGAAGGTGGCCACATTGGCGAGTTCAACTACAGCTTCGAGCTGGCCCTGCAGGGCACTGGCCAACTGCATGTATTGCCGGTGGGCCGCAGCAGCACGGTGGCCCTGCGCGCCAACTGGCCGCACCCAAGCTTCATCGGCAGCTACCTGCCCAGCCGCCGGGCCATCGATGACGAGGGCTTCAACGCCCATTGGCAGACCTCGTTCTTTGCCACCAACCTGG
Source organism: Pseudomonas fakonensis (assembly GCF_019139895.1). Lineage (GTDB taxonomy): Bacteria > Pseudomonadota > Gammaproteobacteria > Pseudomonadales > Pseudomonadaceae > Aquipseudomonas > Aquipseudomonas fakonensis. The sequence continues at coordinate 449,511 of NZ_CP077076.1, forward strand.
AAGACGCACTGCGCAAATGCGCCACTGCGGGCCAATGCGAAGAGTTCCTGCAAACCACCCTCGGCGTGAGCTTCGTCGACCCGGTGGACCAGTACCTGAAGAGCGAACGGGCGATCAAGTACGCGTTGCTGTTCATTGCCCTGACCTTCGCCGGCTTCTTCCTGTTCGAAGTGCTCAAGAGCCTGCGGGTGCATGCGGTGCAGTACGTGCTGGTGGGCGTGGCGCTGGCGTTCTTCTACCTGTTGCTGCTGTCGCTGTCGGAACACCTGGGCTTTGCCCTGGCCTACGGGCTGTCGGCGTCGGCCTGCGTGCTGCTGATCGGTTTCTACCTGTGCTTCGTGCTGCAAAGCTTCGGGCGCGGGGTGGGCTTTGCGGCGGGGCTGGCGGCGTTGTACGGCATGCTCTACGGGCTGCTCAGCGCTGAGGACTACGCGCTGTTGATGGGCTCGCTGCTGTGCTTTGGCTTGCTTGGGGTGTTCATGGTGCTGACCCGCCGGCTGGACTGGTCGCGGGTGGGGAGGGGGGTATGAGGGAGGATCGCGAGGTCGGGCGTTGGTTGGCCCAGAGGATTGGGCAGTTGTTTCCTGCGATACCGAGGTGAGGCCATCGCCGGCAAGCCGGCTCCTACAAGGATCACGCGATCCCTGTAGGAGCCGGCTTGCCGGCGATGAGGCCCTATCAGGCGGTAGGCAAAGTCGCCAGCATCGACGCCCGCTGGCTGACTTCGGCATACCACGCCGCCAGCCCCGGCTGCTGCTCACGCCAGCCAAATTCGGGCTGGCGCAGGTCCAGATACCCCAGCGCACAGGCCACGCCAATGGCTGCCAGGTCGAACCCCGAGGCCAGTTCGGCCAGGTGCTCCTGCTCCAGGTTGGCAAGGCTTCTGCGGATCTTCTCGCCCTGGGCTGCCACCCACCCGTCCCATTGCTTGTCGGCCGGGCGCAGGAAGGTTTCGTAACGGGTAGCCACCGCAGCATCCATGATCGCATCGGCCTGGGACGCCAGGGTCAGCCGGCGCCAGCGCGCCGAGCCCTCGCGGGGCAGCAGCGGGTTGCCGACGTGCTGGGTGTCGAGGAATTCGCAGATCACCCGGCTGTCGTGCAGCACGCTGCCGTCGTCCAGGCGCAGGGCCGGGATCTTGCCGATCGGGTTTCCCTGATTGAGCTGCTCGTCGCCGTTCACCGGGCTGATATTCACCGCCTGCAGGGTCACCCGGCCGAGCTGGCCGGTCTCGTGCAGCACCACCATCACCTTGCGCACGAACGGCGACAAGGGCGAATGGAACAGGATCATGGCTCAGTTACCTTGCAGGCTGGGTGGCAGGCACACGCCAGTGCCGCCGATGCCGCAATAGCCTTCGGGGTTCTTGGCCAGGTACTGCTGGTGGTAGGCCTCGGCGAAGTACACGGTCGGCGCCTGGTCGATCTCGGTGGTGATTGCGCCGAAGCCGGCCTTGCCCAGCTCGGCCTGGAAGGCATCGCGGCTGGCCTTGGCTTCGTCCAGCTGCTGCGGCGAGGTGCAGTAGATGGCCGAGCGGTACTGGGTGCCGATGTCGTTGCCCTGGCGCATGCCTTGGGTGGGGTTGTGCAGCTCCCAGAACATCGCCAGCAGCTCGCGGTAGCTGACCTTGTCCTTGTCGAACACCACCAGCACCACCTCGGTGTGGCCGGTCAGGCCCGAGCAGACTTCTTCGTAGGTGGGGTTGGGGGTGAAGCCGCCGGCGTAGCCGACCACGGTGCTGACCACGCCTTCACGCTGCCAGAAGCGGCGCTCGGCGCCCCAGAAGCAACCCAGGCCGAAGATGGCGAAGTCGATGGCGCCTTCGAAGAACGGGCCCAGCAGCGGGGTGCCTTCGAACACGTAGTGGAATTCGGGCAGGCTCATCGGGGTTTCGCGGCCAGGCAGGGCCTGTTCCGCGGTAGGCAGGACGTTTTTGTTCACCAGGATTTCCGAACGCAGGGTCATGGCCGTTCCTCTGTGTTTTTCAGATTGATTGGGGGGAGGCCATCGCCGGCAAGCCGGCTCCTACAGGGGGGGCGCTGTTCGTGTAGGAGCCGGCTTGCCGGCGATGAGGCCCGAATGGCTTCTATAGTGCCCGAGCTTTACGCCGCTGTCAGGCCAATGGCCCACGCGGGTAGCGGCGCAGCTTTTCGTTCAGCTCGCGCCCGGGGATCGGCCGGTCGAACAGGTAACCCTGGCCCACGTCGCAGCGGTGGCGGCGCAGGAAGGCCAGCTGCTCGGGCGTCTCGATGCCCTCGGCGACCACCTTGAGCTTGAGGTTGTGGGCCATGGCCACCACCGCCGAGGTGATCTCCATGTCGTCCTGGTTGTCGGGGATCTCGTTGATGAAGCTGCGGTCGATCTTGATGATGTCGATCGGGAACTTCTTCAGGTAGCTCAGCGACGAGTAGCCGGTGCCGAAGTCGTCCATCGCCAGGGTCAGGCCCAGGGCCTTGAGCTCGTCGAGCTGGCGGTGGGTGTCTTCGCTGGCCTCCAGCAACAGGCCTTCGGTCAGCTCCAGCTCCAGCAGGTGCGGCGGCAGGGCTTCTTCTTTGAGAATGCTGCCGATCGAGCTCACCAGCTCCGGGTCGGAGAACTGCTTGGGCGACAGGTTGATGGCCACGTGCAGGTTGCCAAAGCCCTGTTCTCGCAGCTGCTGGCTCATGCGGCAGGCCTGGCGCACCACCCACTTGCCGATGGGGATGATCAGCCCGGTTTCTTCGGCCACGCTGATGAACTGGTCGGGGCGGATCATGCCGCGCTCGGGGTGGTTCCAGCGCAGCAGCGCTTCCAGCCCCAGCAGGCGGCCGCTGCGCAGGCACAGCTTGGGCTGGTAGAACACCTCCAGCTCGTTCTGGGTCAGGGCGCGGCGCAGGTTGTTCTCGACGAACAGCTTGTAGCTGGCCTCGGCGTTGAGCACCTCGGTGAACACCTGCACCTGGTGCTTGCCGTTGGCCTTGGCCTTGTGCAGGGCAAGGCCTGCGTTTTTCATCAGGGTGGCCGGCTCGCTGCCGTGCAGCGGCGCGCAGGCCAGGCCCACCGAGGCGGTGACGTTGATCAGCTGGTTGTCGACGAACATGGGTTTGTCGAGGGTGCGCAGCAACTGGTGGGCCACGCCCTGGCCGTCTTCGAGCGAGGTGTCGTCCAGCAGCACGGCAAACTCGTTGCTGGCAAAGCGCGCCAGGCTGCCACCGCTGCTCAGGCTGTTGCGCAGGCGCCGGGCCAGGCTGATCAGCAGCTTGTCGCCGGTCTGGTGGCCGAGGCTGTCGTTGATCCGCTTGAAGTTGTCGATGTCCACCAGCAGCAGGCAGATGGGGCTGGCGCTGTCGCGGGCAAAGCGTTCGTCGAGGTTGCGAATGAACGCCGGGCGGTTGCCCAGGTTGGTCAGGTTGTCGGTGTAGGCCAGGCGCTCGATGCGCTGCTGGGCCAGCTTGGTCTGGGTGATGTCTTCGTAGATGCCGATGTAGTGGGTCAGTTCACGGTTGTCGCCGTACACCTTGGAGATCGACAGCTGGCCCCAGTAGGGCTCGAGGTTCTTGCGCCGGCTCTTGAACTCGCCCTGCCAGCTGTTGCCCATGGCCAGGCTGGACGGCGAGTCGAACAGCAGCTCGCTCAGGTTTTCCAGCGCCGGCAGCTCGGCCAGGTGGTGGCCCTGGACTTCATCGGTACTGTACTGGGTGATGGCGGTGAAGCTGGGGTTGACGTACTCCACCACGCCGTCGCGGTTGACCAGCAAGAAGGCGCTGGCGCTTTGCTCCACCGCACGCTGGAACAGGTGCAGGGCACTGGCGGCGGTGCGCCGGTTGTGGTTGTTGATGACCTGGGCGAACTGGTCGGCCAGCTCGCCGGCGAAGGCGATTTCGTCGGACTGCCAGGCCCGCGGCTTGCCGTTTTGCTCAAGGCACAGTACGCCGACCACCTGGCCGTCGATGCGGATGCTGGCATCGAGCATGGCGCTGTCGTCGTTGCCGTGCAGCAGCTCGGACATTTCGCGGGTACGCGGGTCGTGGCTGGCGTTGTGGGCGTCGATGGCGCGGCTGGCGTGCAGGGCTTCGAGGTAGTCGGGGAAGCGGCTGGCGTCGATGGCCTCGGGCAGGCGGTGTTGCTGCTCGCGGCTGTACCAGGCGCTGATCGGCTCCAGGCGTTGGTCGTTCAGGTACCAGATGCTGGCGCAGTCGACCTTGTAGATTTCACAGGCGCTGCGGGTGATCAGCTCGGCGGCTTCGAGCAGCGAGTTGCCCACGCTGTAGCGCTGGCGCGCCAGGCGCAGGATGAGGTCTTGCTGGGCGCGTACCCGCTCGAGGTGTTCGAGCTGCTCTTGCTGTGCGTGCTGGTTGAGCTGCAGGGCCAGTTGCAGGCGGTTGTTGCGCGACTCCAGGTCGTTGGCGTCCACCTCGGGGCCTTCGAGCGGCTGGTCGTCGAGCACCGTCAGGTAGCCGCGCAGCAGCTGGCGGTTGTGCTGCTTGTAGCTTTCGCCGGTTTCGAGCAGGCGCAGCGGCTCGGGGCCGCAGTGCAGGGTGTAGCGCACCCGGTAGTGGCCGCGCTGGGCCAGTTGCAGCTGGATCTCGTCATGCAGCTTGTAGCGCGCCTCGGGCTCCATGAGGCTGGCGTAGGGCGAGCCGATCAATGAGCACAGCTCGGCGGCGGGCAAGTTGAATTGCCGTTCGCAGGCCGGGTCGACGTAGAGCATGGCCCAGCTGGCTTCGTTCAGCCGCTCGAAACGCAGCATGCCGAGCCGCGAAGGCACGGGTAGCTGCGTGACGACCTCGGCCGCCACTCGGCTGGCGGCATCGGGTTGGCTTTTCATCGAAGACTCGCTTGAACAAGGCGGTTGGCGCGGCGGGCCACGGGCTATGCGGCGACGCTTTGGGCAAGGTTGCATCATGTCCCGGGGACTGGCAAGCGGCCATGCGTGATGCTGTGTACAGGTTGTCGGCTGGTGGGGTGGAATCTGAAGGCCCTATTGCCGGCAAGCCGGCTCCTACAGGGATGCGCCGGTGCTTTCCTGTCGTAAATCACCCTGCCCTTCGGGCTGCGCTGTCGCGCAGGGAGCTAGTCTCGCAGATGCACCGCGGCCCCTGTGGGAAGCGGCCTTGTGTCGCGATGGGCTGCGTAGCAGCCCCGGCAATTTTGTATGAGGCTGAGGCCTTGGGGCCGCTTCGCGCCCCATCGCGACACAAGGCCGCTTCCCACAGAGACCGTGTTAAATCAACGAGCTGTGATTTGTCCTGTAGGAGCCGGCTTGCCGGCGAGAGGGCCCGAGCAGGCAAAAAAAGCCCCGCCATGGGGCGGGGTTGAGGTACGAGCGTGGCAGCTCGAAAACGGTGCCGCCCCTGCGCGCAGGGGCGGCTTGTGCAGCGTTACAGCAGCATGGTGCGGATGTCGCCCAGCACGTCGCCGAGGCGCTTGGTGAAGCGCGCGGCGGCAGCGCCGTTGATCACACGGTGATCGTAGGACAGCGACAGCGGCAGCATCAGCTTCGGCTGGAAGGCCTTGCCATCCCAGACCGGCTGCATGGTCGCCTTGGAGACGCCCAGGATAGCCACTTCAGGCGCATTGACGATCGGCGTGAAGCCGGTGCCGCCAATGTGGCCGAGGCTGGAGATGGTGAAGCAGGCACCTTGCATGTCGTCGGCCGACAGCTTCTTGGTGCGCGCCTTCTCTGCCAAGGCCGCGGCTTCGGCAGCCAGTTGCAGCAGGCTCTTCTGGTCGACGTTCTTGATCACAGGGACCAGCAGGCCGTCCGGGGTGTCCACGGCGAAGCCGATGTGCACGTACTTCTTGCGGATGATGGCCTTGCCGCTCGGCGCCAGCGAGCTGTTGAAGTCCGGCAGTTCCTTGAGCAGGAAGGCGCAGGCCTTGAGCAGCAGCGGCAGCACGGTCAGCTTCACGCCAGCCTTTTCAGCTACCGCTTTTTGCGCAACGCGGAAGGCTTCCAGCTCGGTGATGTCGGCGGAGTCGAACTGGGTGACGTGCGGCACGTTCAGCCAGCTGCGGTGCAGGTTGGCGGCACCGACCTGCATCAGGCGGGTCAGGGCCACTTCTTCCACTTCACCGAACTTGCTGAAGTCCACGGCAGGGATCGGCGGAATGCCGGCGCCGCCGGTTGCGCCAGCGACTGCTGGTGCCTCCTTGGCCTTCTGCATCATGGCCTTGACGTAAACCTGCACGTCTTCTTTCAGAATGCGGCCGTGCGGGCCGGTGGCGGCCACTGCGCCCAGCTCGACACCGAACTCGCGGGCCAGCTGACGAACTGCCGGGCCTGCGTGAACCTTGGCGTTGTTGCCGGCAGCCGGTGCGGTCGCGACCGGAGCAGGAGCAGCGGCCGGAGCAGCCGCTGGGGCGGCGGCAGGTGCGGCAGCCGGGGCCGGAGCAGCGGCGGCTGGAGCCGGGGCAGCAGCAGGCGCAGCGCCAGCAACCTTGAGCTTGAAGATCAGGTCGCCAGTGCCGACTTCGTCTTCGAGCTTGCACAGTACTTCTTCGACCACGCCGGCAGCCGGCGACGGGATCTCCATGGAGGCCTTGTCGGACTCCAGGGTGATCAGCGACTGGTCGGCTTCGACGGTGTCGCCGACCTTGACCAGCACTTCGATGATCTTGGCCTTGCCCGACGAGCCGATGTCCGGCACGTGGATGTCCTGCACGCTGGCAGCAGCCGGAGCTGCGGCCGCCGCTGGGGCTGGGGCAGCTTCGGCGGCTGGCGCTGCAGCAGCCGGGGCAGCGGCGGCAGCCGGAGCCTCAGGGGCCGCAGCAGCGGCGCCCTCGGCTTCCAGAACCAGCAGCTCGTCGCCTTCTTTCAGGCGGTCGCCCAGCTTGACCTTCAGTTCCTTGATGACACCGGCCTTGGGGGCCGGGATCTCCATGGAGGCCTTGTCGGACTCCAGGGTCAGCAGGCTCTGGTCAGCCTCGATACGGTCACCGACCTTGACGAACAGCTCGATGATTTCACCTTCACCGCTGCCGATGTCAGGTACGCGAATGAGTTCGCTCACTTAAAAATACTCCTCAGCAGTCCAGTGGGTTGCGCTTGTCCGGGTCGATGCCGAACTTGACGATGGCGTCAGCCACAACCTTGGGTTCGATCTCGCCACGGTCAGCCAGGGCTTCCAGGGCAGCCAGCACCACGAAGTGGCGGTCGACTTCGAAGAAGTGACGCAGCTTCTTGCGGCTGTCGCTGCGACCGTAACCGTCGGTACCCAGGACTTTGAACTCTTTGCTTGGCACCCACTGGCGAATCTGCTCGGCGAACAGCTTCATGTAGTCGGTGGAGGCTACGACCGGGCCCTTGCGGCCGGCCAGGCACTGCTCGACGTAGGTCTGCTGTGGCTTCTGGTTCGGCTTCAGGCGGTTGGCGCGTTCCACGGCCAGGCCGTCGCGACGCAGTTCGTTGAAGCTGGTGACGCTCCACACGTCGGCGCCGACGTTGAACTCTTCACGCAGGATCTTCGCCGCTTCGCGGACTTCGCGCAGGATGGTGCCGGAGCCCATCAGCTGTACGTGGTGCGCGGCATCGCGGGTGTCTTCCTCGAGCAGGTACATGCCCTTGATGATGCCTTCCTCTACACCGGCCGGCATGGCTGGCTGCTGGTAGGATTCGTTCATCACGGTGATGTAGTAGAAGATGTCCTGTTGTTCTTCGGTCATCTTCTTCATGCCGTCCTGGATGATCACCGCCAGCTCGTAGCCGTAGGTCGGATCATAGGTGCGGCAGTTCGGGATGGTGCCCGCCATCATGTGGCTGTGACCGTCTTCGTGCTGCAGGCCTTCGCCGTTCAGCGTGGTACGGCCGGCGGTACCGCCGATCAGGAAACCACGGGTACGGCTGTCGCCAGCGGCCCAGGCCAGGTCGCCAATGCGCTGGAAGCCGAACATCGAGTAGAAGATGTAGAACGGCAGCATCGGCTGGTTGTGGCAGCTGTACGAAGTACCGGCAGCGATGAACGACGACATGGCGCCGGCTTCGTTGATGCCTTCTTCGAGGATCTGCCCCTTCTTGTCTTCGCGGTAGAACATCACCTGGTCTTTATCGACCGGCTCGTAGAGCTGACCGACCGACGAGTAGATGCCCAGCTGGCGGAACATGCCTTCCATACCGAAGGTACGCGCTTCGTCCGGGATGATCGGGACGATGCGCTGGCCGATGTCCTTGTCCTTGACCAGCTGCGCCAGAATACGCACGAAGGCCATGGTGGTGGAGATTTCGCGGTCGCCCGAGCCGTCCAGGATCGCTTTCAGCGTTTCCAGTGGCGGGGTCGGCACGCTGAAGCTCTTGGCACGACGCTGTGGCACGAAACCGCCCAGGGCAGCACGGCGCTCGGCCAGGTACTTGGCTTCGGCAGAACCTTCTTCTGGTTTGAAGAACGGCAGGTTCTCGAGGTCGGCATCCTTGACCGGGATGTCGAAGCGGTCACGGAAGTGACGCAGGCTGTCGACGTCGACCTTTTTAGTGTTGTGCGCGGTGTTCTTGGCTTCGCCGGCACCGGTACCGTAACCCTTGATGGTCTTGGCCAGGATGACGGTCGGCTGGTCCTTGTGGTTCACAGCCTGGTGGTACGCCGCGTAGACCTTGTACGGGTCGTGGCCGCCACGGTTGAGCTTCCAGATCTCGTCGTCGGACAGGTCTTCGACCATGGCCTTGAGCTCTGGGGTGTTGAAGAAGTTCTCACGAACGTACGCGCCGTCTTTGGCTTTGTAGTTCTGGTACTCGCCGTCGATGACTTCGTCCATGCGGCGCTGCAGGGCACCGTTGGTATCCTTGGCCAGCAGTGGGTCCCAGAAGCGGCCCCAGACGACTTTGTTGACGTTCCAGCCACCGCCACGGAACACGCCTTCGAGTTCCTGGATGATCTTGCCGTTGCCGCGAACCGGGCCGTCGAGGCGCTGCAGGTTGCAGTTGATGACGAAGATCAGGTTGTCCAGCTTCTCGCGGCCGGCCAAGGCGATTGCGCCCAGGGATTCCGGCTCGTCGCACTCGCCGTCGCCCATGAAGCACCAGACCTTCTGCTTGCCGGCCGGGATGAAGCCACGGGCTTCGAGGTACTTCATGAAGCGTGCCTGGTAGATGGCCTGGATCGGGCCCAGACCCATCGAAACGGTCGGGAACTGCCAGAAGTCAGGCATCAGCCATGGGTGCGGGTACGAAGACAGGCCGTTGCCGTCCACTTCCTGACGGAAGTTGTTCATCTGCTCTTCGTTGATGCGGCCTTCCATGAAGGCACGGGCGTAAACGCCTGGCGAAGCGTGGCCCTGGAAGAACACCAGGTCGCCGCCGTGTTCGTCGGTCGGGGCCTGGAAGAAGTAGTTGAAGCCGATGTCGTACAGCGTGGCGCTGGAGGCGAAGCTCGAGATGTGGCCACCCAGGTCCGAGTCTTTCAGGTTGGTACGCATGACCATGGCCAGGGCGTTCCAACGCACCATCGAGCGAATGCGGCGTTCCATGAACAGATCGCCAGGCATGCGTGCTTCGTGGGTGACAGGGATGGTGTTGCGGTATGGCGTGGTGATGGCATACGGCAGCTGCGAGCCACTGCGGGTGGCCAGCTCGCCCATGCGGGTCATCAGGTAATGAGCGCGGTCTTCGCCTTCTTTGTCGAGGACCGACTCCAGGGCATCCAGCCATTCCTGGGTTTCGATTGGATCGAGGTCTTGCATGGCTTGCTCCAGGGCGGAAAGGCCACCAGAATCGATGGCCTGAGTTTGCGACTGGCCTTATGGGCAGACGTCGTGAATTCTTGGATTACCGGACAGTCATCCGGCGCGGTGTAGTTTTACTACAAATGGTTTCGCATTTCATGCTTTTGCGCGCCATGGGTAGTAGTAAAACTACACAAATGCGACGTTTGGTCGCACTCCGGGTTGTGGAGAAAAACGTTCCTGTTGGTTGGCGGTGTGCCGCGATCGGGTGATTCTTGATGTTTTCAACCAGGTTTTCGCTTTTTTCAGCTATTTACAACTTTTGTATGACAGTCCAACCGTCATTCAGCTGTGTTTTTTCTGCCACAACCCCTCTCTTTCACGCCGATCAAGGATAGACCATGCGCCTGCCTTTGCCGCTCGATCTGCCTGCCACCCTGCAACCGCTGGTCGCCCGCAACCGCCAGTTCCTGGCCGATGCCCTGGCTGCCCACCCGGAATTGACCCCCGGTGCCTGGAACGCCGCCCACCAGCTGCAGTTCGACCAGGTGTGCGCGGCCAGCGAGTTCGCCCTCACCCAGGCCCAGCGCGCACCGGCGGTGCTGTTCGAGTTGCTGGCCAGCGGCCAGATGGACCGCGGATATGCCCCGGGCGAGCTGCGCGGGCAGATAAAAGCCGCAGCCGATGCCGCGCAAAGCGAAGACGAGTTGGCGCGCAACCTGCGCCGCGAGCGCAACCGCCAGCAACTGCGCATCATCTGGCGCGACATCACCCGCCAGGCTGCCCTTGGCGAAACCTGCCGCGACCTCTCCGACCTTGCCGACGCCAGCATCGATGAGGCCTACCAGTGGCTGTACCCGCGCCACTGCCAGCAGTTCGGCACGCCGATGGGCAACCGCAGCGGCCAGCCGCAGCACATGGTGGTGCTGGGCATGGGCAAGCTGGGGGCGGTGGAGCTTAACCTGTCGTCGGACATCGACCTGATCTTCGCCTTCCCCGAGGGCGGCGAAACCGAAGGGGTGAAGCGTTCGCTGGAAAACCAGGAGTTTTTCACCCGCCTGGGCCAGCGCCTGATCAAGGCGCTGGACCCGGTGACCGTCGACGGTTTCGTGTTCCGCGTCGACATGCGCCTGCGCCCCTACGGCTCGGCCGGCGCACTGGTGCTGAGCTTCAATGCGCTGGAGCAGTACTACCAGGACCAGGGCCGCGACTGGGAACGCTACGCCATGATCAAGGCGCGGGTGGTGGCCGGCGACCAGGCGGCCGGCGCGCAGTTGCAGGAGATGCTGCGCCCGTTCGTGTACCGGCGTTACCTGGACTTCTCGGCCATCGAGGCGCTGCGCACCATGAAGCAGTTGATCCAGCAGGAAGTGCGGCGCAAGGGCATGGCCGACAACATCAAGCTGGGCGCCGGCGGCATCCGCGAGGTGGAGTTCATTGCCCAGGCCTTCCAGTTGATTCACGGCGGGCGCGACCTGAGCCTGCAGCAGCGGCCGCTGCTGAAGGTGCTGGCAACGTTGGAGGGCCAGGGCTACCTGCCACCGGCGGTGGTTGCCGAACTGCGCGAGGGCTATGAGTTCTTGCGCTACACCGAGCACGCCATCCAGGCCATCGCCGACCAGCAGACGCAGATGCTGCCCGATGGCGACACTGATCGTGAGCGCATCGCCTACATGCTCGGGTTTGCCGACTGGGCTGCGTTCCATGCACAACTGATGCACTGGCGCGGGCGTATCGACTGGCACTTCCGCCAGGTGATCGCCGACCCTGACGAAGACGAGGCCGAAGGCGAGCTGGTGGTGGGCGGCGAGTGGTCGCCGTTGTGGGAGCAGGCCCAGGATGAAGAAGCGGCCTGCCGGCAACTGGAAGAAGCTGGCTTCAAGGCGCCGGCCGAAGCCCTGCGGCGCCTGGCCGCGCTGCGCGTGAGCCCGGCGCTGCGCTCGATGCAGCGCATTGGCCGCGAGCGCCTGGATGCCTTCATTCCGCGCCTGCTGGCCCAGGCCGTGGAACACGCCAACCCTGACCTGGTGCTGGAGCGGGTGTTGCCGCTGGTCGAGGCCGTCGCCCGGCGCTCGGCCTACCTGGTGCTGCTTACCGAAAACCCCGGCGCCCTGCGCCGCCTGCTGACCCTGTGCGCTGCCAGCCCGTGGATCGCCGAGCAGATCGCCCGCTACCCGCTGCTGCTCGACGAGCTGCTCAACGAAGGCCGGCTGTTCAGCCCGCCGTTGGCGCCGGAGCTTGCGGCCGAGTTGCGCGAGCGGTTGACGCGCATCCCCGAGGACGACCTGGAACAGCAGATGGAGGCCCTGCGCCACTTCAAGCTGGCCCACAGCCTGCGGGTGGCCGCCTCGGAGATCACCGGCAACCTGCCGCTGATGAAGGTCAGCGACTACCTCACCTGGCTGGCCGAGGCGATTCTCGACCAGGTGCTGGCCCTGGCCTGGCGCCACACCGTGGCGCGCTACGGCCAGCCGCAGCGCAGCGATGGCAGCCTGTGCGACCCGGGCTTCGTGATTGTCGGCTACGGCAAGGTTGGCGGTATCGAGCTTGGCCATGGCTCGGACCTGGACCTGGTGTTCATCCACGACGGCGACCCCAACGCCGAAACCGATGGCGCCAAGCCCATCGACGGCGCGCAGTTCTTCACCCGCCTGGGCCAGCGCATTATCCACCTGCTGACCACCCAGACCAACTCCGGCCAGCTGTACGAGGTGGACATGCGCCTGCGCCCCTCCGGCGCCTCGGGGCTGCTGGTGAGCTCGCTGGGCGCCTTCGAGCGCTACCAGCAGGCCGAGGCCTGGACCTGGGAGCACCAGGCGCTGGTGCGGGCGCGGGTGCTGGTGGGCTGCCAGCAGGTGGCCGCAGCGTTCGAGGGTGTGCGCGCACGGGTGCTGGGCCAGGCCCGCGACCTCGACAAACTGCGCGCCGAGGTGAGCGAGATGCGCGCCAAGATGCGCGACAACCTGGGCAGCAAGGGCACCGGCGCAGGCCTTGCCGGCAACGCCTTCGAGGCCGGCCAGCCGTTCGATATCAAGCAGGATGCCGGCGGTATCGTGGATATCGAATTTATGGTGCAATACGCCGCTTTGGCCTGGTCCCACGGCCACCCCGAGCTGCTGCGCTGGACCGACAACATCCGCATCCTCGAAGAGCTGGAGCAGGCCGGGCTGATGCCGGCCAGCGACGCCGTGCTGCTGCGCGAGGTGTACAAGGCGTTCCGCGCCGCCTCGCACCGCCAGGCGCTGCAGAAGCAGGCCGGAGTGATCGATGCCGGGCAGTTCGTCGACGAGCGCCGCGAGGTGCGGCGGGTGTGGGGTGAGCTGGGCCTGACCTGATGCATCGCGGGGCAAGCCCGCTCCCACAGCGCGTGGGAGCGGGCTTGCCCCGCGATCAGGAACCCAGGTGGTACACTGTCCGCCACATAGCCTGAATATAAAGAGGGGAGGCCAGGTTGCAGATCAGCCTGCAGCCTCCCCGAATGTTTCTGGATAAAGCATGAGAATACTGATCATTGGCCCCAGCTGGGTCGGCGACATGGTGATGGCGCAGACCCTGTTCCAGTGCCTGAAACAGCAGCACCCCGAGTGCGCGATCGACGTGCTGGCCCCCGAGTGGAGCCGGCCGATCCTCGAGCGCATGCCCGAGGTGCGCCAGGCCTTGAGCTTCCCGCTCGGCCACGGCGCGCTGGAACTGGCCACGCGCCGGCGCATCGGCAAGTCGCTGGCCGGCCAGTACGACCAGGCGATCCTGTTGCCCAACTCGCTCAAGTCGGCGTTGGTGCCGTACTTTGCCGGCATCCCCAAGCGCACCGGCTGGCGCGGCGAAATGCGCTACCTGCTGCTCAATGATGTGCGCAAGCTGGACAAGGCCCGCTACCCGCTGATGATCGAGCGCTTCATGGCCTTGGCCTACGCGCCGGGCACCGAGCTGCCGCAGCCTTACCCGCGTCCCAACCTGCAGATCGAGGCCGCCAGTCGCGATGCCGCCCTGGCCAAGTTCGGCCTGGAGCTGGACCGCCCGGTGCTGGCGCTGTGCCCCGGCGCCGAGTTTGGCGAGGCCAAGCGCTGGCCGGCCGAGCACTACGCGCAAGTGGCCGAGGCGATGATTCGCCAGGGCTGGCAGGTGTGGCTGTTCGGCTCGAAGAACGACCACCCGGGTGGCGAGCAGATCCGCGACCGGCTGATCCCGGGCCTGCGTGAAGAGTCGTACAACCTGGCCGGGGAAACCTCGCTGGCCGAGGCCATCGACCTGATGTCCTGCGCCCAGGCGGTGGTGTCCAACGACTCCGGCCTGATGCACGTGGCCGCGGCGTTGAACCGCCCGCTGGTGGCGGTGTATGGCTCGACTTCGCCGGGCTTCACCCCGCCGCTGGCCGACCAGGTCGAGGTGGTACGCACCGGCATCGAGTGCAGCCCGTGCTTCGAGCGCACCTGCCGCTTCGGCCACTACAACTGCCTGCGCCTGCTGGACCCTGCAAAAGTCATCGCTGCCCTGCACAGCCTGGGCGGGCCGAACCTGATCGATACCGTGGCCGAGGTCGACTGAGTGCGGGTACTGATCATCAAGACCTCGTCCCTGGGCGATGTCATCCACACCCTCCCGGCGCTCACCGACGCCGCCCACGCCATCCCCGGCATCCGTTTCGACTGGGTGGTGGAAGAAGGCTTCGCCGAGATCCCCAGCTGGCACCCGGCGGTTGATCAGGTGATCCCGGTGGCCATTCGCCGCTGGCGCAAGAACCTCTGGCAAACCCTCAGGAGCGGCGAGTGGAAGGCGTTCAAGCAGCGCCTGCGCGAGCGCAAGTACGACCTGGTGATCGACGCCCAGGGCCTGGTCAAGTCGGCCTGGCTGACCCGCTACGTGAAGGCGCCGGTGGCCGGGCTCGACCGTTATTCGGCCCGCGAGGGCCTGGCCAGCCGCTTCTATGACCGGCGCCTGTCGGTTGCGGTCGGCCAGCACGCCGTGGAGCGGGTGCGCCAGCTGTTCGCCCTGGCCCTGGCCTACGACATTCCCGAGGGCCTGGGCGACTACGGCCTGGACCTTGCGCGCCTGCAACTGCCGCCCACCGCGCCCTACGTGGTGTTTTTGCATGGCACCACCTGGGCCACCAAGCACTGGCCCGAGGCCTACTGGCGCGAGCTGGCCGAGCGCATGGGCCGGCGCCAGCTGCAGGTGCTGCTGCCCTGGGGCAACCCGGCGGAGAAGGCCCGCGCCGAGCGCATTGCCCAAGGCTTGAACAACTGCCAGGTACTCCCCAAATTGAACCTGGCAGGGGTTGCCCGGGTACTGGCCGCCGCCAAGGCCTGCGTGGCTGTGGACACCGGCCTCGGCCACCTGGCTGCAGCCCTGGATGTGCCGACCATTTCGCTGTTCGGCCCCACCAACCCTGGTTTGACCGGCGCCTACGGACGCGCCCAGGTTCACCAGGCGAGCAACTTCCCCTGCGCCCCGTGCCTGCAGAAGAAGTGCACCTACAAACCGAGCGCCGAGGACCTGCGCCGGTTCGATCTCAAACGCGAGTGGCCGCTGTGCTTCACTCGCCTGAATCCCGAGCATGTGGCGGGCCGCTTGAGCGCGCTGCTGCTGGCTGAGGATGTTCGTTGATGCAACTGGCTTTCGTGCTCTACAAATACTTCCCTTTCGGCGGGCTGCAACGCGACTTCATGCGCATCGCCCTGGAGTGCCAGAAGCGTGGCCACCAGATCCGCGTGTATACGCTGATTTGGGAAGGCGACATTCCGCCGGGCTTCGAGGTGCTGGTGGCGCCGATCAAGGCGCTGTTCAACCACCGCCGTAACGAGAAGCTCAGCGCCTGGATGGAAGCGGACCTGGCCAAGCGCCCGGTCGACCGCCTGATCGGCTTCAACAAGATGCCGGGGCTGGACGTGTACTACGCCGCTGACGGCTGCTTTGAAGACAAGGCCCAGACCCTGCGCGGCGGGCTGTACCGCCGCTGGGGCCGCTACCGGCACTTTGCCGAGTACGAGCGGGCGGTGTTCGCCCGCGATGCGCGCACCGAGATCCTGATGATCTCCGAGGTGCAGCAGCCGCTGTTCATCAAGCACTACGCCACGCCTGAGCAGCGCTTCCACCTGCTGCCGCCGGGCATCTCCCAGGACCGCCGGCGCCCGGCCGACGCCGACGCCATCCGCGCGCAGTTCCGCCAGGAGTTCGGCCTGGGCGATGACGACCTGCTGCTGGTGCAGATCGGTTCGGGCTTCAAGACCAAGGGTGTGGACCGCAGCCTCAAGGCCCTGGCGGCCTTGCCTTCGGCGCTGCGCAAGCGCACCCGGCTGATGGTCATCGGCCAGGACGACCCCAAGCTGTTCCAGGTGCAGGCCGCCGCGCTGGGCATAAGCGATCAGGTACAGTTCCTCAAGGGGCGCAGCGATATCCCGCGCTTCCTGCTGGGTGCCGACCTGCTGATTCACCCGGCCTACAACGAAAACACCGGCACCGTGCTGCTCGAAGCCCTGGTGGCCGGTTTGCCGGTGCTGGTGTCGAAGGTATGCGGTTACGCCCATTACATCGCCGAAGCCGACAGTGGCCTGGTGCTGGACGACCCGTTCGAGCAGGACCAGCTCAACGGCTACCTGCAACACATGCTCGAAGACGGCCAGGCCCGCGCAGCCTGGTCGCGCAACGGCGTGGCCTTTGCCGACAGCGCCGACCTGTACAGCATGCCGCAGCATGCTGCTGATGTGATCCTGGCTGGGGGGCAGGCATGAAGCTGATACTGGCCGAGCCGTTCAAGCGCCTGTGGGCCGGGCGTGACCCGTTCGAGGCGGTGGAGCAACTGCAGGGCGAGGTGTACCGCGAGCTGGAAGGCCGCCGCACCTTGCGCACCGAAGTCGCTGGCGAGGGTTTTTTCGTCAAGATCCACCGTGGCATCGGCTGGGGCGAGATCTTCAAGAACCTGTTCAGCGCCAAGCTGCCGGTGCTCGGTGCCGGCCAGGAATGGCGGGCCATCCAGCGCCTGCACGAAGTCGGCGTGCCGACCATGACCGCCGTCGCCTACGGCGAGCGTGGCAGCAACCCGGCCACCCAGCACTCGTTCATCGTCACCGAGGAACTGGCGCCGACTGTCAGCCTGGAAGACTTCAGCCTGAACTGGCTCAAGCAACCGCCCGAGCCACGCCTCAAGCGTGCGCTGATCGCCGAAGTGGCGAAGATGACCGGTGGCATGCACCGCGCCGGGGTCAATCACCGCGACTGCTACATCTGCCACTTCCTGCTGCACACCGACCGCCCGGTGACGGCGGATGACTTCAAACTGTCGGTAATCGACCTGCACCGTGCGCAAACCCGCGCAAAAATTACCCGCCGCTGGCGCGACAAGGACCTTGCCGCGCTGTACTTCTCGGCCCTGGATATCGGCCTGACCCGGCGTGACAAGCTGCGCTTCCTGCGCGGTTACTTCCGCCAGCCGCTGCGCCAGGTACTCAAGGACGAGGCCGCGCTGCTCGCCTGGCTCGAACGCAAGGCGCAGAAACTCTACGACCGCAAGCAACGCTATGGGGATGCACTCTGATGGCGGGTTGGACACTGGCGCCGGAGTACAGCCACCTGGCGGCCGACTTCGGCAGCCTCGATGCGGTATTCGCCCTGCAGGGCGAGCGCCTGACCCGTGACCCGCTGAGCGAGGTCATTCGCATTCAGCGTGACGGGGTCAACTACTACGTCAAGCGCTACACCGGCGCCGGCAAGCACATGCGCCGCTACCTGGGCCGCCCGCGGATCAAGGCCGAGTGGCAGAACCTCAAGCAGTTCGCCAAGTGGGAAATCCCCACCGCCGAGGTGGTGGCCTGGGGGCTCGAGCGCAACGGCCTGGCCTTTGGCCGTGGGGCGATGATCACCCGCGAGCTGCCCAATACCGAAGACCTGTCGGCCTTGGCCGACCGCAATGACCCGCTGCTGCGCGACCGTACCTGGGTCGAGCATGTCAGCCGCCAGCTGGCGCGCCACACGCGGGTGATGCATGACCACCACTTCGCCCACAACGACCTGAAGTGGCGCAACCTGCTGGTGGATGACCAGGGCACGTTGTTCTTCATCGACTGCCCCACCGGCGACTTCTGGCGCGGCTTCATGTTGCGCCACCGCCTGATCAAGGACCTGGCGTGCCTGGACAAGGTCGCCAAATATCACCTGTCGGCGACCCAGCGCCTGCGCTTCTACCTGCAGTACCGCCGGCACGACCGCCTGACCGCCCGCGACAAGCGGCGCATTCGCCAGGTGCTGAGCTTTTTCGAGGGAAGGGAATGACCGATTACCTGGCCAGCGCCGACAAGGCGCTGCTGACCCGCCATGGCCTGGGCGATTTCGAGGCGCTGTGGGCACTGCAACTGGATGCGGTGGACGAGCCCAACACCAGCCGCGGTGGCTGGAGCAGCGTGTTCCGCCTGGAACTGGAGGGCAAGGGTTACTACCTCAAGCGCCAGAGCGACTACCTCACGCGCACCCTGCACAGCCCGTTCGGCGAGCCCACCTTCGCCCGCGAATTTCGCAACATCAGCCGCTATCAGAAACTCGGCATCCCGGCCTTGCAGGCGGTGTTCTACGGCGAGCGCAAGCAGGGCGGCCAGCACCGCGCGGTGCTGCTGACCCGCGCCCTGGACGAATGGACCGACCTCGACCCGTTGCTGACCCAGTGGGCGCAACTGCCTGCCGCGCAGCGCCAGGGCGTCCTGCAGGCCTGTGGCCAGCTGGCGCGCACCCTGCACGGCGCCGGGCAGATGCACGGCTGTTTCTACCCCAAGCACATCTTCCTGCGCGAGCGCCGCGAAGGCTGGCAGGCGCAGTTGATCGACCTGGAGAAAACCCGCCCGCTGCTGTTTGGCATGCGCGACCGGGTCAAGGACCTGGAGCCGCTGCTGCGCCGCGCTGCGGTGTGGAACGAAGCCGAGGTGCGTGTGCTGCTGGGCGCCTACCTCGGGCAGCCACAAGACAGCGCGATGGTGGGCACCTGGCTGCAACGCCTGACCCAGCGCCGCCGCCACAAGGAGGGCCGCTGATGCGCCTGTCCGAACTCAAGGCCGCCGGGCGCAGCCCGGCGCTGCCGCTCGGCGTCACCCTGGCCGATGCCGCCGGGCCGGCCGACCTGCAACTGCTGAGCCTGCTGCGGGTGCTGCCGGGCCAGCGCTATGTCGGCGCCGGTATCTGGCGCGGCACCAAGGTGCTGGCCAAGCTGCTGGTGGGCAGCCATGCCGCGCGGCATTTCCAGCGTGAGCTGGAGGGGGCACGGTTGCTGGCCGGGCAGGGCCTGACCACGCCGCGCCTGCTGGCCGACGGGTTGAAGGAAGGCGAGGGTGGCTGGCTGCTGTTCGAATTTTTGGAAGACGCCCAGAGCCTGGCCGACGCCTGGGCCGAGGTTGAGCACCTGCCGATGCTGGCCGACGAGCAGCATCAGGTGCTGGGTGAGGCACTCACCGCAGTGGCGCACATGCACGCCAAGGGCCTGTGGCAGGAAGACCTGCACCTGGACAACCTGCTGCGCCAGCACGGCGAGCTGTACCTGATCGACGGTGCCGGTATCAAGGCCGAAACCCCTGGCCAGCAGCTGTCGCGCCAGCGTGTGCTGGAAAACCTCGGGGTGCTGTTCGCCCAGTTGCCCAAGCGCCTGGAGCCGTTCATCGAAGAGGCGCTGGTGCACTACGTGATGGCCAACGCCGAGCATGCACTGCCGCTGGAAGCCTTGCAAAAGCAGGTGGACAAGGTGCGCAACTGGCGCCTGAAGGACTACCTGACCAAGGCCGGGCGTGAGTGCACGCTGTTCAGCGTCGAGCGCGACCTGTCGGGGCTGCGGGCGATTCACCGGGGTGAAGTGCAGGCCATGCTGCCGGTTCTTGCACAAGCCGACGCGCTGCTGGAGCAAGGCCACCTGTACAAGACCGGCGGCGCCGCCAGCGTGGCGCGCATCGAGGTCGATGGCCGGCCATTGGTGCTCAAGCGCTACAACATCAAGAATACCGCCCACTGGTTCAAGCGCTTCTGGCGCCCGAGCCGCGCCTGGCATTCGTGGATCGAAGGCCACCGTTTAGGCTTTCTCGACATCGCCACGCCGCGCCCGTTGGCGGTGCTGGAAACCCGTACCCTGGGCCTGCGCAACCGCGCCTACCTGGTCACCGAATACATCGACGGGCCGGACCTGGCGGCGTGCTTTGCGCCCTTCGTCGACAGCGGCGAGGCGCCGCACGAGATGGTCGAGGCCTTGGTGCAACTGATGCAGCAGCTGATTCGCGAGCGCATCAGCCATGGTGATTTCAAGGGCCACAACCTGTTCTGGGTGGACGGCCAGTGGTCGCTGATCGACCTCGACGCGATGTGCCAGCACGCCACCCAGCTGAGCTTCGCCCCGGCCTTCGCCCGCGACCGGGCGCGCTTGCTGCGCAACTGGCCAAGCAGCAGTGCGTTGCATCAGCGGTTGGACAAGGTGCTGCCAAGGTTGGCGGACTGAATAATTGTCTTGCTCAATTTCCAAACGCTGGCGCTCCCTGTAGGAGCGGCCTTGTGTCGCGATGGGGCGCGAAGCGGCCCCGGCGATTATGTATGAGGTCGACATTCTGGGGCTGCTGCGCAGCCCTTCGCGACACAAGGCCGCTCCTACAGGGCCGCTTCAATCTGGTATTGGCAACCACTCGCTGCTGAGCCCTGCCTGGCGCACGCGGATGCGCCACTGGTCATCCACCTTGCGCAACACCACCCACACCTGGACCGTGCTGGCAGCCACCTGCAAGTGGTAGTGCCCGTCCAGCAAATGCCGGCGTACCGGCAGGCGCCAGGTGCCAACCTGCAGTTGCAACTGCCCGCCATCATCGAACAAGCCCTCCTCACCACTGACCGCAGTGGCCCCTGGCGTTTCCGGCAACCGGCAACCCTCCAGCAACTGCCGCAGGTCCGGCAGCCCGTCATGCCAGCGCAGCGCCGAGTCCACCACCCACTCGCCATCAGCTTGCCTGCGCAGCGGCAGCTTGAGGTAGGCGTCGGGCTGGCGAGGGTCGATGGCCCGCCAACGCTGGCCGTCGAAGGCCACCTGGTAGTGGCGACCCAGCTTGTCGCGGATGAAGTACTGGGACAGCCCAGGGTCGGTGCCGGCCATTTCGTAGATCACATCCCCCTGGGGGCCGATGTTGCGCAGGCGCAGGCGGCTGGTTTCGGGCTTGGCCACGTAGTGATGGGCCAGCGGGACCGGCGGCTGGTGCGGCAAACCGCGAAAGGCCCGGCGCAATACCGCTGAACCTGCATAGCTGTTGATACCGTCGATGCTATGGCTCAAGGCGCCCATGGCATGGTGCAGGGCCGCTTCGCGGTCATCCTGGCGCATCGCCTCGAAACCGTCCCAGATGCTGATGGCCGCGCGGCCGAAGGCCAGGGCCGAAAGTGCCGGAAAGGGCAGCACCAGCCCCACCAGGTCGAGCAGCAGGCGCAGGGCGTTGACCCCGGCCTGGCCGAGCAGCTCGCGGTTGCTGCGGCTGCCGGCATCGACCTCGGCCAGCAGCGCGTGCACTTCGGCGCGGTACAGTGCGGTGAACAAGTCGCCGGTAACCGCAGGAGTGGCGAGCTCCGGCCCCAGCCGGCCCTTGCGCAGCAGTTTGTCGACCTGTGCAGCGTCGGCGTGGGGCATGCGTTCGCTGACATAGTCACGCAGCCCTTGGCTGGCGCGCAGGGCCTTGAGCAGCGCGCGGGTGTTGCGGTAGTCGCGCCACGGGCGGCGGTCGGGGGCATCGGGGGTGTAGAGCAGCAGCGCCGGCCTGGCGGCCTCTGCGCTGTCGATCAGCAGCACGCCCTGCACCGTATGGCCCTGGATCACCAGTTGGCGCACGCTCAGCCGCGGTACCTCGGCTGGTACAGCTTGGCCGATGACCGCCAACGCCCAGTGGTAGCTGCGTTCGAACGGGTCTGGCAACAGGTGGCCGGCATAGCGGGCCTTGACCAGCTCGGCGTGCATCCGCGCGCGGTTGATCAGGCCATGGGCCCACTGGCGCCAGGCGCCCTCGGGTGAGTCGAGCAGTTGCCTGCGCAGGTGGCGCTGGTAGCCACTGCCAGCGTCCAGCTCGCGCACCATGGCCTTGACCCGCTGCGCGGTGAGGGTGGGCAGGGGTGTGCCGTCCTTGTGCTGCACACGTGCGGTCAGCCAGTAGTCGGTGTCGAACCAGGCGATGTTGTACAGGGCCAGTTCGTCCAGCTGGTAGGTGACCGGCACCAGCTCGACGGTGCCACCCGGGCGCGGGTTGCTGGAAACAGCGATGTACGCCGAAGGCAGCAAAGGGTTTACCAGTGGGCCGATCTGCCGGGCCAGGGTGACGTTGATCTGGATGTCCTGGGGGGCGATGTTCAGGCCAGGGTCGCGGCGCAGGCGTTCGCGCAAGCGCTGGCGGGTCCAGCCGAGCAGGGTGTCGCGCTGGCGAAACTGCTCCAGGGTGAGAATGCCGGGGGCGGCGGCTTGGGTGATGGCGCCGGCCAGCGCCTGCAAGGTTTGCATGATGTGACTCAGGGCCTGGGGGGTGGCCTGCTGCTGCCAGGCCGGTAAGTGCTTTTCCAGCAGCAGGGCGTAACGACTGGCCAGGGCGTGGCGGCTGTCCATCAGCGGGGCGAGGTCCAGCGCCCTGGTGAGTGCGCTGCCCAGGGTTTCGGTATCGGGAGCCACGCCATGCTGCCAGGCATCTGTCCAGGCTTGGGTCAGGCGTTGCTGTTGCACATCGACCACGGCCTGGGCCTGGTACTGCACCAGGTCTTCGTCGAAGTACTCGTAGCGCAGGCGGTCGGCGTGGGCCAATTGTTCGCGCTGCTGCGGGTCGCCCAGCAAGCCGAGCAGCGGCTGGCCCTGCACCGGGTCGTCGATACGCTCGCACAGCTCCTGGTGCAGCTCGGCCAGGCTGGCGAAGGCTTCGACGCCATTGCCCAGGCTGCACAGCAGGGCCTTGCCGTGGGTCTGGCCAGGTAGCGCTGCGCTATCGGCCGAGGCACCGGCAATCAGTACCAGCAACCCGGGGACCTTTAGCCTACGGTTGGGGCTGAGGGTGCTGAACACCGGGCGAAAGATTTGCGCCCGCACAGCCGCGGGCAGGTGATGGCGTTGCCAACCCAGCGGCAGTTCCAGGCAGGTGCGCAGCAGGGCGATGTGGTCGTCGTGCAGGGTCTGGTCGGCCAGGCGCAGCTCGATTTCTGCCAGCAGTTGCTGGCGGCGCAAGCGTTGCAGTTGTTCGCGACGTGAGGGCGCTGGTGCCGCCGTGTCGCTCCAGAAGCCTGCCAGCTCGTTGAACAGTTGCCGGCGCATCTGCGGGCCAGGCAGGTCTGGCTGCAACCGCGGCAGGTGCTTTTGCAGGTCGGTGAGTTGTTGATCGAGTTGTTCAAGGCGATGCAAGGGTGTCATGGTCCGGCTCCAGGTGAAGGGAGGCGGACCATGCCTTGGCGTTCAGAGGCTGCGGTGGTAACCGTTTACCGCCGCCAGAAACCACTCATGCCCAGTACCGCCGACAGCCCCAGCCCAACCCAGGCCAGCACATCCCAGGCGCCATCGCCCAGCAGCGCGGCGAACAGCCCGGCCAGGCTGAGCACGGCCACCAGCGCCGGCCAGGCGAAGATCTTGCGGGTGCTTTGCGACTTGTGGCTCATGCCCGCGCCTCTTTCGGCCTACGCTGCTTGCCCCACCACAGGTACAGGCCGCTGCCGAGCACGATGATGGTCAGCACATCGAGCACCGCCCACAGGATCTGCATCGGCCGGCCGCCGTAGTCGCCGAAGTGCAAAGGTTGTGACAGCCCCATGGCATCCATGTACCAGGGCCGTTCGCCGACGGCGGTGACGGCCAAGGTGCGGGCGTCGATCAGCACCGGGGTGAACAGGTGCGAGGTCAGCGGGGTGCTGCCGTTCATGAACACCGCGTAATGGTGCTCGCTGGAAAAGCGCGTGCCGGGGAAGGCGATGAAGTCGGCGCGCATGCCGGGGGCGGCTTGGGCGGCGATATCCAGCAGTTGGGTGGCTGGCGCCCGCTCGGTGAGCGGCGGCGCCTCGCGGTAGGGTGCGACCATGGCGGCCAGGCTGTCGTTGCGCCAGGCGGCGATGACCAGGTCGGACAGCGCGCTGACCACCCCGGTAATGCCCACCACCAACGCCCAGCTCAGCGTTACCACGCCGATCAGGTTGTGCAGGTCGAGCCAGCGCAGCCGGCGCGACTTGTCGTGGCGCACGGTGGCGAACTTCAGGCGGCGCATGAAGGGGGCGTAGAGCAGCGTGCCGGAGACGATCGCCACCACGAACAACAGGCCCATGAAGGCCAGCAGCAGCTTGCCGGGAAGGCCGGCGAACATGTCCACGTGCAGGCGCAGCATGAGCATCATGAAGCCGCCGTTGGCTGCCGGCATGGCCACCGCTTCGCCGCTGCGGGCATCGAGCATGAAGGTGTGCGAGGCGTTGGGCTCGGTGCCGGCGGTGGCGGCAGTGATCGCCAGCACGCCGTCGGGTTCGTCCTTGTCGAAGCCGAAGTACTGCACCACCTCGCCCGGGCGGTGCTGCTCGGCCTTGCGCACCAGTTGCTGCAGGTCCAGGTGCGGGGTGCCGGCGGGCATCTGGCGCAGCTCGGCGGCATCGCCCAGCAGGTGCTCCAGTTCGTGGTGGAAGATCAGCGGCAGGCCGGTGAGGGCCAGCAACAACAGGAACAGCGTGCACACCAGGCTGCTCCAGGTGTGGATGAAGGACCAGCGGCGGATGGTTTGGCTTTTCATCAGGGTTCAGCCTTTGTTTTACGCAACGCCATCGCGGGGCAAGCCCGCTCCCACGTATGAAAACGTGGGAGCGGGCTTGCCCCGCGATGGGCGTTTACCACTTGTAGGTGGCGCTGGCGACGACGCTGCGCTGGTCGCCGTAGTAGCAGTAGAAGCCGTCGCAGGTGGAAATGTAGTCCTTGTCCAGCAGGTTGCTGGCGTTGAGGGCCACCGAGGCGCCTTTCAGGCTGTTGTCCAGGCGCCCGAGGTCGTAGTGCACCGAGGCATCGAACACGGTGTAGGCCTTGGCCTTGCCCAGCCAGGTGTTGCCTTGGTCGCCATAGGTGTTGCCGGTGTAGCGCGCGCCGGCACCAATACCGAAGCCGTCGAGTACTCCGCTGTGCCAGGTGTAGTCGGCCCACAGCGAGGCTTGCTGGTTGGGCATCAGCTGCAGGCGGTTGCCCTTGTACTGGCCGTCCTGCACTTCGGATTTGGCCAGGGTGTAGGCAGCAATCACCTTGAGGTTATCGGTGACGTCGGAGGTGGCTTCCAGCTCGAGGCCGCGCACCTTCACTTCGCCGGTCTGGCTGGTGACCGGCGTGCTGCCGACGAAGCTGGTGACCGAGACGTTTTTCTGGGTCAGGTCATACACCGCAGCGCTCAGCAGGGTGTTGGAGCCAGGCGGCTGGTACTTGATACCCAGTTCCCACTGCTGGCCTTCGGTGGGCTTGAGCGAGTTGCTCGAGGTGACGTCGGCCTTGCTGGTGGGCTGGAACGACTCGGCGTACGACAGGTAGGGCACGAAGCCCGAGTCGAACACGTAGCTGATCGCCGCGTTGCCGCTGAACTTGCGGTTGAGCTGGCTGTTGTCGGAATTGTCCTTGACGAAGTGGGTGTCGGTCTTCACCCAGTCCTGACGCCCACCGAGGGTCAGGCGCCAGTTGTCCAAGGCCATCTGGTCCTGGATGTACAGGCCGGTCTGGCGGGTCTTCTGTTCGTAGTCGTAGAACGCATCGCCGCGGGGCGGGCGAACAGGTGTTGGGCCATTGACCGGGTTGGTGACGTTGATCGACGAGGCAGGGCCGAAGATCGCCGTGTAGCCGTTGTCCATGCGCTGGTGGTCCAGGCCGAGCAACAGGGTGTGGCTGACGGCGCCGGTGCTGAAGTCACCCTGCAGGTTGTTGTCGATGGCGAACTGGGAGATGTCCTCGTCGACGTTGGTGGTGCCGCGGCCAGAGGTGCCATCGGGTTGCACCACCTGGCCGAAGGTGGGGTTGTAGGCGTTCACGGTGACGGTCTGGAACGACAGGTCCGACTTGGTGTAGCGCAGGTTCTGGCGGAACTGCCAGACATCGTTGATGCGGTGCTCGAACGCATAGCCCAGCGCGTAGTAGGTGCGGTCGTAGAAGTCGTAGTCCGGGTCGCCGAGGTTCTTGTGATGCGAAACCTTGCCGAACGGCATGTCGATCTTGGTGCCCTGCAACGGATAGAACTGGCTGGTGACGCCGGTATCGTCGCGGGTGAACTGGCTGAGGAAAGTCAGCGAAGTGTCTTCGTCGATCTTCCAGGTCAGGCTGGGGGCGATGTTGTAGCGCTTGTTCTCGATGTGGTCGATTTGCGTGCCGCTGTCGCGTACCACGCCGCTGACGCCATAGAGGAACTGGCCCTGATCGTCGATTTTGCCGGTGCTGGCGAAGTTGATCTGGCGGTGGTTGTCACTGCCGTACTGCACTTCGATTTCGTGGGCGCTTTCGGCTTGCGGGCGGCGGCTGACCATGTCCAGCAGGCCACCGGGCGGGGTTTGGCCGTAGGTCGAGGACGCCGGGCCGCGCAGTAGCGCCAGGCGGTCGAGGTTCCAGGTTTCGGCCTTGGGGTTGGCGTACACGCCGCGGGGCAGCGGCAGGCCGTCGAGGAACTGGGTCGGCTCGAAGCCGCGCACGCGCATCCAGTCGTAGCGGGTGTCGCTGCCGTAGCTGGCGGAGACGATACCCGGCATGTAGCGCACGGCATCATCCAGGCTGTGCACGCCGCGGTCTTTCATCTGCTGTCGGGTGGCGACCGAGATCGAGCGGGGCGCCTCGACCAGCGCGGTATCGGTCTTGCTGCCGACGGCGGTGCGCTTGGCCAGGTAACCGTCTACCGGGCCCCAGGCACTTTCGCTGTCACTGCTGGCATTGATGCTGGTTTCCGGCAGGGCCAGGCTGCCGTCGGGGACGGCCACCAGGCTGTAGCTGCCGGCGCTGCCCTGCTGCAATTGCAGGCCGGTGCCGCGCAGGGCCGCCTGCAAGGCGCTGACGCCGTTGTACTGGCCCTGGACCGGCGCCGAGGTACGGCCGCTGGCCAGTGCCGGGTCCAGGGCCAGGGCGATGCCGGCCTGGCTGGCGATCTGGTTCAGGGTGCTGGCCAGGGGGCCGGCGGGCAGGTCATAGGCGCGCACCGTGGACTGTTCGGCGGCGAACAGGGCAGGGCTGGCAAGCGGGGTGGCCAGGCCGATGGCCAGGGCCATCAGGCTGGGGCGAAGCAAAGCATCAACGGCACGGGACATGGCGCGACTCCTCGACGGATATGTGCTGGTTGCTTCCTTGCCGAGTGAGATTGGGAAAGTGACAGAGGGGCGGTAAGAAATTTCTGTTTTTTTTGTGGGGTGGGGCTGAGGGCCCCATCGCCGGCAAGCCGGCTTCTACAGGTACGGCACAGGCCTGACGGTTATGTGATTCCTGTGGGAGCGGGCTTGACCCGCTATCAGCGGGCGCTGACGGTGACCCACCATGGCGTGTGCCGCTCGATCTTTACCGGCAGGGCCGGCAGCAGCGAGGCCAGGGCCAGGTCGGTGTCGGTCAGCGGGAAGCTGCCGCTGACCCGCAGGTCGGCGACCTCGTCGGTTACGCCCAGGTGGCCGTTGCGGTACTGGCCCAGGGTGGCCAGCAGGTCTTTCAGGCGCACGTTGTCGACCACCAGCATGCCGCGGGTCCAGGCGTCGGCGCCTACCGCTACCGGCTCTATCGGGCCCAGGCCATCGGCGCTCATCAGCACCTGGCGGCCTTCGCCGAGTACCTGTTCGTCGCCGCTGTTGTGCGGCTTGGCCGCCACCTGCGACTGCAACACTTCAAGGCGCGTGCCGGCGGCTTCGCGCTTGACCAGAAAGCGCGTGCCCAGCGGGCGCAGGCGGCCGTCGTCGGTGCGCACCTGCAGCGGGCGCGGGTCGTCGTGGCCGGTCTCGACCGAAATTTCGCCCTGGTGCAGCACGATCACCCGTTCGTCGCCCTGGTAGTCGATGTCCACCGCGGTGTGGGTGTTCAGGCTGAGCAGGGTGCCGTCTTCCAGGCGCAGGGTGCGCAGCTCGCCGGTGCCGGTGCGCTGGTCGGCCAACCAGTAGCTGGCCGAGAGGCTCGGCAACCCCGCCCAGGCCAGCAGGCTGCCAAGCACCAGCATGCCGGCCAGCCCGCCGAGGCGCTGGCGCATGCCACTGCGCGACTGCAACAGGGCGTTGCGCGCGGGGCCGGCGGCGGCGCTGACGCGCTGGTCAAGCAGGCCCAGCTGCAGCCAGGCGCGGGCGTGTTCTTCGTGGGCGGCGTGCCAGCGCATGAATTCGTTGCGTTCGTCCGGGGTACCGCTGCCCTGGTCCAGGCACAGCTTCCAGGCAATCGCCGCTTCCAGCACCTGGCTGGAAACCGGGGCGTTGCTCATGTCGGCTCTCCGTACAGGGCGATGTAGCACTGGCGCATGCCTTGGGCGATGTACTGGCGTACCCGCGATACCGACACCCCCAGGCGCTCGGCGATTTCGGCGTGGCCCATGGCGTCCAGGCGGTTGTGCAGGAAGGCGGCGCGGGCCTTGCTCGACAGCTTGCCGAGCAGGCGGTCGATGGCCTTGAGGTCTTCGAGGATCAGGTGTTGCAGCTCGGGCGAGGGGTGTTCGGCTTCGGGCAGCAGGGCCAGCTCGTTCAGGTAGGCCTGCTCGAGGGCGGCGCGGCGAAAGTGATCGAACAGCAGGCCCTTGGCCACGGCGACCAGGAACGCGCGGGGTTCGCGGGGGGCGTCCAGGCGCTCACGGCCGAGCAGGCGCACGAAAGTGTCCTGGCTCAGGTCCTCGGCACGTTGGCGGCAGGCGGTACTGCGCTGCAGCCAGGCCAGCAGCCAGCTGCGGTGGTCGCGGTACAGCGCTCCGACCAGATCGGCATGTGGACTGTGTGCGGGGGTCAAGGCCGCCTCCCGAAAAGAATGCGTTAACTAACGATAATTATTCGCGATTCTGGCAGAGGCAGGGGTAGAGATGCAATTGACGCTTATCGGATTGCCATCATGAGGGGGATGCCCTGTACGGCCCCCATCGCGGGGCAAGCCCGCTCCCACAGGTACAGCGCCAGCTTCAGGCTCTGTGCAATCCTGTGGGAAGCGGCCTTGCCGGGGCGCCGTCCGGTCGAGATGGGCCGCATAGCGGCCCCAGAGTATCGGCATCCTGCAAAATCGCCGGGGCTGCTGCGCAGCCCATCGCGACACAAGGCCGCTTCCCACAAGAGTCGGGTCGGCTTTTAAAATTTGAGCAAGACAGTTGCTCCCACGATGGTGGGCGTGGGAGCGGGCTTGCCCCGCGATGAGGCCTAGAGCCCGTGGCCCTGGGCCTTGCGCCGGCGCCATTGCTTGAGGCGCTGCTCCAGTTGCAGCGGGCTGTCGAGCTGCTGGCGACGGGCCTGGCTGAACAGGATCAGGGCCAGCTCTGCGGTCGCCTGGGCGTCGGCACTGGCGTGGTGGCGGGCTGCGACTTCCAGGCCGAAACGGGCGATCCAGTCGTCCAGGCCGGCTTCGCGCAGTACGGTGTCGGGGTTGAGCAGCGGGGCCAGTTCGGCCACGTCGAAGAACGGGTGCTGCAAGCGCAGGCCCAGGCTGTCCTTCAACGCGCGGGCCAGCATGCGCTGGTCGAATGGGGCGTGGAAGGCCAGCACCGGGCTGTCGCCGATGAACGCCATCAGCTCCAGCAGCGCCTCGGCGGGGTCTGCACCTGCGGCCAGGGCGCTGGGGCCCAGGCCGTGGATCAGTACGCTGGCATTGGTTTTCTGTTCGGGGCGATGCAGGGTGCGCTCGAACGGGTGGCCGAGGTCGATGGCACCGTCCTCGATGGCCACCGCGCCGATCGATAGCACCTGGTCGCGGTTCAGGTTCAGGCCGCTGGTTTCCAGATCCAGCACCACCCAGCGCTGTTCGCGCAGCGAGCACACCGCCAGTGGCGCCGGGGCGGGCAGGGCCTTGATGCGCTGGCGCAGGCTGTCGGGCAGTTCAGGGGCGGGCGGGCGCAGCCAGGCGAGCAGGTTCATAGCTGGTACCGCAGGGCCAGGCTGGCTTGCAGGCGCTGGGCCTGGCGCAGCGACTCGCGCAGGATGCGCCGGTCGAGGTGGTTGAGGCTGTCCGGGTCGAGGCGGTTGGAGTACGGCAGGTTGTCGCGGGTCTGGCGCTGGTGCTGCTGCATGCGGGTTTGCTGGATGAAGTGGTAGGCCTCTTCATAAGCGGCGCCGTCCAGGGGTTCGATCACGCCCTTGGCGATCAGCTGGCGCAGGCGCTCCAGGGTGTTGCAGGCGCCGATGCCGTTGGCCAGGGCCAGCAGCCGCGCGCCGTCGACGAAGGGCGTCAGGCCCTGCACCTTGAGGTCGAGGGTGGCGGCTTTGTCGTCGCCCTGGCGGGTCAGCACGAACTCGCGCAGGCGCCCCACCGGGGGGCGCTGGCGCAGGGCGTTGTCGGCCAGCATGCGCTGGAAGATACGGTTGTCGGCCACCTGCTCCAGCAGGGCGCGGCGCAGTTGCTCGCAGCCCTGTTCGTCGCCCCACACCACCCGCAGGTCGAAATAAATGCTCGAGCCCAGCAGGTTCTCGGGGCTGGCTTCACGCACAAAGCCTGCAAAGCGCCGCGCCCACTCACTGCGCGACAGGCACAACTCGGGGTTGCCGGCCATCACGTTGCCCTTGCACAAGGTGAAGCCGCACTGGGCGAGGTTGTGGTTGATGTGCTGGGCCAACGGCAGCAGCTTGGCGCGGATAGCGTCGGCCTCGGCGCTGCTTTGCGCCTCGAACAGGATGCCGTTGTCCTGGTCGGTGTGCAGGGTCTGCTCGCGGCGGCCTTCGCTGCCGAAGCACAGCCAGCTGAACGGCACGCCGGGGTCGCCGCGCTCGGCGATGGCCAACTCGATCACCCGGCACACGGTGTGGTCGTTGAGCAGGGTGATGATCTGGGTGATCTGGGTGGACGAGGCGCCGTGGGCGAGCATGCGCTCGACCAGCTGGGCGATCTCGCCGCGCAGCGACACCAGGCTGTCCAGCCGCGGGGCATGGCGGATGGTGCGCGCCAAATGCACCAGGTCGACCCGCTGCAGCGAGAACAGGTCGCGCTCGGAAATCACCCCGCACAGGCGTTGGTTGTCCACCAGGCACACATGGGCGATGTGCCGCTCGGTCATCGCCATGGCGGCATCGAACGCGCTGGCCTGGGGGCTCAGGTGGAATGGCCGGGCAGTCATGTAGCGCTCGATCGGCGCGGTCAGCTCGGCGCTGGCATTGGCCACCACCTGGCGCAGGTCGCGCAGGGTGAAGATGCCGAGGGGGGCGCGCTCCGGGTCGACGATGACGATACTGCCGACCTGCTGCTCGTGCATCAGGCTTACGGCTTCGCGCAGTGGGGTGTCGGGGCTGCACACCACCGGGTGGCGCAGTGCCAGTTCGCCCAGCGGGGTGTTCAGCGAATACTGGGTGCCGAGGGTTTCGACCGCGCGCTGGCGCACCTGCTGGTTGACCTGGTCGAGCAGGCTGCTGACCCCGCGCAGGGCGTAGTCGCGGAACACCTCGGACATGGAGAACACGCGGATGAACGCGGCTTTGTCCAGTTGCAGGCAGAAGGTATCCTCGCCGGCCAGGTGCTCGGTGCGGGTGGCCCGCTCGCCCAGCAGGGCGGCCAGCGGGAAGCACTCGCCACCGGCGATTTCGAAGGTGGTCTCGGTGCCTGGGCGGGTGACGTGCTGGCGCTCGCCCACCACGCGGCCCTGCTTGACGATGTAGAAGTGTTCCACCGGGCCGTCAGCGGGTTTGATGATGCTTTCGCCGCTGGCATAAAAGCGCAGCTGGCACTGTTCCACCAGATAGGCCAGGTGCCCCTGTTCCATCTGGTTGAACGGCGGGAAGCGCTGCAGAAACTGCAACGTGCCTTGGATGTTCTGCAGTACCGCAGTCCTGCCGGCCTGGGTGTAGGCGTCCTTTTTGCTCATGAAGCTGACCGTATCGCTACGCCGAACTATATATATCTATCTATAGGGCTCGGCTTTGTTGTTCTGGCCCCCATGGTCGGCTGGCCGGTGGATGGTGCCCATTGGACGTAAGTCTAGAAATGCAGCTGTCAAATTGCCGACGAAAGGTAGTCCGGGTAGCCCGGCTTTTGCGGTCCAACCGCGTGAGCGAGATATTTTTGACGAGATGGCCATGGTTGAGCATGACGAAATTCTGAGTGACGCCGAGCGCGCGGCGTTGGCTGTGGTCAGTGCACCCGTGGCGCCGAGCCCGATCGTGCTGGTGGTGGATGACAACCCGGTGAACAGCGAGGCGCTGCGCCTGTACCTGAAAAGCCGGGGCATCGAGTGCATGAGTGCCGATGGCGCCCAGGAGGCGATGCTCAAGCTGCATTACGAACCGCGCATTGCGCTGATGATCACCGACCTGCGCATGCAGCCCAGCGATGGGATTGACCTGATTCGGCAGATTCGCGAGTCGGAACGGGCGGCGTTGTCGATCATCGTGGTGTCGGGCGACACCGATGTGAAGGAGGCGGTGGACGTGATGCACCTGGGGGTGGTGGATTTTCTGCTTAAACCGGTGGACCTGGGCAAGTTGCTGGCGCTGGTGCGCCGGGAATTGAGGTTGGAGTGAGGCTAGAAGCATCGCCGGCAAGCCGGCTCCTACAGGGATCTGTGTAGGAGCCGGCTTGCCGGCGATGGGCTTTGACGCGGTTTACTGCGCGTTGCGCGCCTTGAACTCGCGGCGACGGCGGTGCAGCACTGGCTCGGTGTAGCCGTTCGGCTGCTTGGCGCCTTCGATCACCAGCTCGATGGCAGCCTGGAACGCGATGTTGTCATCGAAGTTCGGCGCCATCGGGCGGTACTGGGCGTCGCTGGCGTTCTGCTTGTCAACCACGGCGGCCATGCGCTTGAGGCTTTCGAGCACCTGCTCCTGGCTGACCACGCCGTGGCGCAGCCAGTTGGCCAGCAACTGGGCCGAAATGCGCAGGGTGGCGCGGTCTTCCATCAGGCCGACATCGTTGATGTCCGGCACCTTCGAGCAACCCACACCTTGGTCGATCCAGCGCACCACGTAGCCGAGGATGCCCTGGGCGTTGTTGTCCAGCTCGTTGCGGATCTCGTCGGCGGACCAGTTGGTGTCGGCAGCCAGCGGGATGCTCAGGATGTCGTCTACCGACGCCGGGGTGCGCGAGGCCAGCTCGCGCTGACGGGCCTGCACATCCACCTTGTGGTAGTGCAGGGCGTGCAGGGTGGCGGCGGTCGGCGACGGTACCCAGGCGGTGTTGGCACCGGCCAGCGGGTGGGCGATTTTCTGCTCGAGCATCGCGGCCATCAGGTCAGGCATGGCCCACATGCCCTTGCCGATCTGCGCACGGCCTTGCAGGCCGGTGGCCAGGCCCACGTCGACGTTGTTGTTTTCGTAGGCGCCGATCCACTTCTCGTTCTTCATGGCGCCCTTGCGCACCACGGCGCCGGCTTCCATCGAGGTGTGGATTTCGTCACCGGTGCGGTCGAGGAAGCCGGTGTTGATGAACACCACACGCTCGGCGGCCGCCTTGATGCACGCCTTGAGGTTGACCGTGGTACGGCGCTCCTCGTCCATGATGCCGACTTTGACGGTGTTGCGTTTCATGCCCAGCAGGTCTTCGACGCGGCTGAAGATTTCCGCGGCGAAGGCCACTTCTTCCGGGCCGTGCATCTTCGGCTTGACGATGTACACGCTGCCCTGGCGGGTGTTCTTGCGGCTGGTGTTGCCGTTGAGGTTGTGCAGCGCGATCAGGTTGGTAAACAGGCCGTCCTGGATGCCTTCGGGGATTTCGTTGCCCTGGGCGTCGAGGATCGCCGGGTTGGTCATCAGGTGGCCAACGTTGCGCACGAACAGCAGCGAGCGGCCGTGCAGGGTAACGCTGCCGCCGTTGGGCGCGGCGTACTCGCGGTCCGGGTTCATGGTGCGGGTGAAGGTCTTGCCGCCCTTGCTCACGCTTTCGGCCAGGTCGCCCTTCATCAGGCCCAGCCAGTTGCGGTAGACGATGACTTTGTCGTCGGCATCGACTGCGGCAACCGAATCTTCGCAGTCCATGATGGTGGTCAGCGCCGACTCCATCAGGATGTCTTTGACGCCGGCGGCGTCGGTGCTGCCGACCGGGGTGCTGGCGTCGACCTGGATTTCGAAGTGCAGGCCGTTGTGCTTGAGCAGCACGGCGGTGGGGGCTGCGGCATCGCCATGCAAGCCGATCAGCTGGGCGTCGTCACGCAGGCCTGTGTTGCTGCCGCCCTTGAGGGCGACCACCAGCTTGCCGGCTTCGATACGGTAGCCGGTGGAGTCGACGTGGGAGCCGGCAGCCAGGGGCGCGGCCTGGTCGAGGAAGGCGCGGGCGAAG
This sequence comes from Pseudomonas fakonensis, assembly GCF_019139895.1. Lineage (GTDB taxonomy): Bacteria > Pseudomonadota > Gammaproteobacteria > Pseudomonadales > Pseudomonadaceae > Aquipseudomonas > Aquipseudomonas fakonensis. The sequence goes on from NZ_CP077076.1 coordinate 483,496, forward strand.
GCGATGACCTTGTCGCCACGCACCTTGTTGTAGCCCTGGCCTTTTTCGGCGCCGCCTTCATCGCTGATGGCGTCGGTGCCGTACAGCGCATCGTACAGCGACCCCCAGCGGGCGTTGGCGGCGTTCAGGGCGAAGCGGGCGTTCATCACCGGCACCACCAACTGCGGGCCGGCCATCACGGCGATTTCTTCGTCGACGTTCTGGGTGGTGGCCTGGAAATCGTCGGCTTGTGGCAGCAGGTAGCCGATTTCCTGGAGGAAGCTTTTGTAGGCGGCGGCGTCGTGGGCCTGGCCCTGGCGTGCCTGGTGCCAGGCATCGATCTTGGCTTGCAGCTCGTCGCGCTTGGCGAGCAGGGCTTTGTTCTTGGGGGCGAGGTCGTTGATGATTTTCTCTGCCCCGGCCCAGAACGCATCGGCCTTGAGGCCGGTTCCAGGGATCGCTTCGTCGTTGACGAAGTCGTACAGGGCCTTGGCGACCTGAAGGCCACCGACTTGAACGTATCCAGTCATTGCTTGCCTCACCTCTGCTCAGCTATTTCGCTTTCGCGCATCGTATTAAGCCTGTAGCGCTTCTCTAAACACGGCCAGTGCGTGCCCTGAAGGGCGGCTGGGTGCGGCTCGCCAGGCAGGCTGGCGGGCGTTTGGCGTATTTTCACAGGCGCCTTGGCAGACATCCAGACGACGTTTTGTAGTCCGCGCCGGCGCATACTACATGAAGCAGCAGGCAGGTGAACATCAGACTAAAAGCGTCGCCGCGCGACCGGTTGGTCGCATGGGGTCACGCTGGGAAGCGGTATGTTCGCAAAAAACAGGTGGATTGTTCCAGATAAATCTTGAAACAGTACACGATTGCCTGCGCGGACTGCCCTGCGGCAGGTTGCCGCGCCTTGCCTATACTGACCCGGTTACGTTTACGGCTTGCAGAAGGAGTGGCCTGTGGACCATCTGGTACTGACCGTGATCGCCCCCGACAAGGCCGGGCAGGTCGAACGCATTGCCCAGTGCATCGCCGATCACAACGGCAACTGGCTGGAGAGCCGCATGTCGCGCATGGCCGGGCAGTTTGCCGGCATTCTGCGGGTGGCGGTGCCGGCCGAGAACTACGACGAGCTGGTGGCCTCGCTGCAGAAGCTGGCCAGCTACGGCATTCGCGTGCTCATCGCCGAAAGCGGCATCGAGCCGTCGTGCACCTGGAAGCCGATTGCCATGGAGCTGGTGGGCAATGACCGGCCGGGTATCGTGCGTGATATCACCCGCCTGCTGGCAGAGCTTGGGGTGAATCTGGAACGCTTCACCACCGAGGTGCGCCCGGCGCCGATGAGCAGTGAGCCGCTGTTCCATGCCGATGCGCTGCTGGCGCTGCCGTTGACCTTGTCGCTGGAGGATTTGCAGCAGCGGCTGGAGAGCCTGGCGGATGATTTGATGGTGGAGTTGCGGTTGCGGCCCCAGGAGTGATTCGAAATTGCCGGGGTTGCTGCGCAACCCTTTCGCGACACAAGGCCGCTCCTACAGAGGTAACGCGATCCCCTGTAGGAGCGGCCTTGTGTCGCGATGGGGCGCGCAGCGGCCCTTGGGGTTATCCCGGTTTAACGGGGAAGGCCCTGTGGATAACCTGGGGGCGTCAGGCTGCAGGCCACGGAGGCTGAGGCTTGCCGCCATTTGAGCAAAAAACGCTCATTTTTCAGTGGCTTGTGCACAAACGCCGGGGACGAGGGTGTGGATAACCTCTGGAGACCTTGCTGCAGGCCACGTTTCACGTGGCCTGCAGGCTATTGATCAATAAATGATCAAGCGCGCTTGCGCAGCGACAGCCACGCATCCACGCTGTACACCGCCAGCCCCGCCCAGATGCAGGTGAACGCCAGCAGGTTGCTCGAGGTCAGGTGCTCGTCGAACAACAGCACCGCCTGCAACAGCACCAGGGTCGGTGCCAGGTACTGCAAAAAGCCCAGGGTGGTGTAGGGCAGGTGACGGGCGGCGGCGTTGAAGCACACCAGCGGCACCAGGGTCACCGGGCCGGCGGCGATCAACCACCAGGCTTCACTGCTGCTGAAGAACGCAAGGTTCGCGCTGTTGGCGGTGGGGTGCAGCAGCAACCAGCCAATGGCCAGCGGCACCAGCATCCAGGTTTCCACCACCAGCCCCGGCAACGCGGCCACCGGCGCCTGCTTGCGGATCAGCCCATAGAAGCCGAACGACAGCGCCAGGGCCAGCGACACCCATGGCAGGCTGCCCACCTGCCACACCTGCTGGGCCACGCCCAGCCCCGCCAGCCCCACCGCCAGCCACTGCAGGCGGCGCAGGCGCTCGCCGAGCAGCAGCATGCCCAGCAGCACGTTGATCAGCGGGTTGATGTAGTAGCCAAGGCTGGCCTCGAGCATGCGCCCGTTGTTCACCGCCCACACGTAGGTCAGCCAGTTGCCGGCGATCAGCGTGCCGCTGAGGGCGAGAATTGCCAGGCGCCGGGGGTTGTCGCGCAGCTCGCGCCACCAGCCGGGATGTTTCCACACCAGCAGCAACAGCGAGCCGAACAGCGCCGACCAGAGCACCCGGTGGACGATGATCTCCACCGCCGGGACGCTCTGGATGGCTTTGAAGTACAGGGGGAACAGGCCCCAGATGATGTAGGCGCCGAGGCCCAGAATGTACCCGCGGCGCGGGTTGGCGGCGTGCATGCAGAATCCTTGCTTGGGAAGCGAATGAAGCGGCCCCCATTGTAGACACTGCGTGGCGTGGTTCTAGAACAATTTCAGGGGCTGTTCGTCCAGCGCGGCTATCTGTTCGCGCAGGGCGAGGATCTGGTCGCCCCAGTAACGTGGCTGGCCGAACCAGGGGAAGCTCGGCGGGAACGCCGGGTCGTCCCAGCGCCGCGCCAGCCACGCGCTGTAGTGCAGCTGGCGCAAGGCGCGCAGCGGTTCGATCAGGGCCAGCTCGCGCGGGTCGAAATCGTGAAACTCGTTGTAGCCGTCGATCAGCTCGGCGAGCTGGCCGAGGCGCTCCTCGCGGCTACCAGCGAGCATCATCCACAAGTCCTGCACCGCCGGGCCCATGCGGCAGTCGTCGAGGTCGACCACGTGGTAGGCCTCGTCGCGGTGCATCAGGTTGCCGGGATGCAGGTCGCCGTGCAGGCGGATAGGCTGGTGCGGGGTGCGGGCGTAGATCGCCTCGACCCGTGCCAGCAGGTCGCGGGCCACCGACTCGAAGGCGGGCAGCAGTTCACGCGGGACGAAATTACCCTCGAGCAGGGTGTTCAGCGAGGCATGCCCGAAGTTATCCACAGCCAGGGTTTCGCGGTGTTCGAACGGGCGCGTTGCTCCCACCGCGTGCAGGCGGCCAAGCAACTGGCCCAGGCGATACAACTGGTCGAGGTTGCCGGGTTCGGGGGCGTGGCCGCCGCGGCGTGGGAACAACGCAAAGCGAAAGCCTGCGTGTTCGAACAACGAACGGCCTTCGTGCTGCATGGGCGCCACTACCGGCACTTCGCAGTCGGCAAGTTCGGCGCTGAAGGCGTGTTCTTCAAGAATGGCGGCATCGCTCCAGCGCCCGGGGCGGTAAAACTTGGCAATCAGCGGCTGGTTGTCCTCGATACCCACCTGATACACGCGGTTCTCGTAGCTGTTGAGCGCCAGCACCCTGGCGTCACTGAGAAAGCCGAGGCTTTCGACGGCATCCAGCACGAGGTCGGGGGTGAGGGTGTCGAAGGGGTGGGACATGGGGGCTCCAGGCACGGGACGGCGTGGGCGCATGGTAGCGCAGGCGGCAGGCGTTGGTGCTGGTTTCGGGCCTTGCCGGTGATCGGGGCTTCAGCCTTTTGTTGGCGGGGCCGGCCCTATCGCCGGCAAGCCGGCTCCTACTGGGATTGCACCGGGTTCAGACCGGCACGCCCAGCAATACGTAGGAGGGGTGGAACTGCGCACGCAGCTCGCTGCCAGGTTGCACGGCATGCGCCGCGAGCCAGTCGGCCTCGGCAAAGGCGCACAGGGTCTGGCCGCTGCCCAGTGCCAGGCGCACTTCGCAGGCGTCTTCTTCACTGGCCAGTACCTGCTCGACCTTGGCCACCAGGCAATTGCTGCCAGCCTCGGCAGGTTCGCCCGGGGCCAGCAGTTGTACCCAGCCGGCCTTGAGCAGTGCCACCACGGTCACGCCAAGGGCCAGTTCCAGGCGCTCGGTACTGCCACGGGTGATCAGCGCCTCGATCTGCAGGCCGCTGCCCAGGGCCAGGCTGACCCGGTCGTGCCGGCCTTCGCGGCGCAGGGCACTGACCTGGCCCTGCAACTGGTTGCGTGCGCTGGTGCGCAGCATCAGGCGGCCGAGCAGGTCGAGGTCGCTGCTGTGCTCGGCGGCGTCCAGCAGTTCGGTCTGCAACGCTTGCAGGCGTTGGTACAGGCGCAATACCCGTTCGCCTTCTGCCGACAGCCGCGCGCCACCACCGCCGCGCCCGCCGGTGCTGCGCTCCACCAGCGGCTGCGCGGCCAGGTTGTTGAGCTCGTCGATGGCGTCCCAGGCGGCCTTGTAGCTGATGCCGGCGGCCTTGGCGGCGCGGGTGATCGAGCCTTGTTCGGCCACGTGCTGCAGCAGGGCGATGCGCTGCGGGCGGCGGGCGATGTGCTGGGTGAGCAGGGCGGGCAGGGACATGAGCGGGTATCGGGGGTTGTGAAGGTCTGGCGACGTTGCCGCCGCCGCCGGGCCAAGTCAAGCCTGGCTGGGCCTTGGGGTGCGCGCCAGGCAATAGATGTCGACCCGCCGCGCCCCGTGACGGCGCAGCAGGCTGGCGATGGCCTGGGCGGTGGCGCCGGTGGTCAGCACATCATCGACTATGGCCAGGTGCAGGCCTTTAACCTCGGCCGAGCCTGCCAGGGCGAAGGCGTGGCGCAGGTTGCGCTGCCTGGCCCTGGCGCCCAGTGCCTGCTGGGCCAGGGTGTCGCGGGTGCGTTCGAGCAGGTGCTCGGCGCATGGCAGGTGCAGGCGGCTGGCCAACCAGCGGGCGAGCATCGCTGCCTGGTTGAAGCCGCGCTGGCGCAGCCGACCCTTGGCCAGCGGCACCGGCAACAGCAGGTGCGGGCGTGGCAGGCCTTCGCCGTAATGATGCTCCAGCGCCTGGCCGAGCAGCTCGGCCAGCAGCCGCCCCAGGGGCCACTGGCTGTTGTGCTTGAAGCGGCTGATCAGGGCGTCCACCGGGAACCCGTAGTGCCAGGGCGCGACCACCCGGCGGAAGGCCGGCGGGCGGCGCTTGCAACTGGCGCATAGCAAACCGTCAAGCGGCAGCGGCAGGGCGCAGCGCCGGCATTGCTCGTCCAGCCATGGCAGCTCGTGTTCGCAGGCGTTGCACAACGGCCAGGGTTGCCTGGCCGGTTCGTCGCAGAGCAAACAGGTGTGATTGTTATTTGTACAGATGTAAACCTGTGTATTTGGCTTTGGTTGACAGTTCATGGGCCTTCCGTGACTATGCGTGCTATCCGTGATGCGCTCGTGGGCTGTTGTTGTCCCGGCGTCAGAAAGACCCTAGATAAGGAAACGCCGATGAGCGCCAGCACAATTGCAACCACACGTCACGACTGGGCCCTGGGCGAGGTCAAGGCGCTGTTCCAGCAGCCGTTCAACGACCTGCTGTTCCAGGCGCAAAGCGTGCACCGCGCGCACTTCGACCCCAACCGCGTGCAGGTGTCGACGCTGTTGTCGATCAAGACCGGCGCCTGCCCGGAAGATTGCAAATATTGTCCGCAGTCCGGCCACTACAACACCGGGCTGGAAAAGCAGAAACTGATGGAAGTGCAGAAGGTGCTGGAAGAAGCCGCCCGGGCCAAGGCCATCGGCTCGACCCGCTTTTGCATGGGCGCTGCGTGGAAGCACCCGTCGGCCAAGGACATGCCCTACGTGCTGGAGATGGTCAAAGGGGTCAAGGCCCTGGGCCTGGAAACCTGCATGACCCTGGGCAAGCTCGACCGCGATCAAACCGCGGCGCTGGCTCAGGCGGGCCTGGACTACTACAACCACAACCTCGACACCTCGCCGGACTTCTACACCAGCATCATCACCACGCGTACCTACAGCGAGCGCCTGCAGACCCTGGCCTACGTGCGTGACGCCGGCATGAAGATCTGCTCTGGCGGCATCCTCGGCATGGGCGAGTCGCTGGACGACCGCGCAGGCCTGTTGATCCAGCTGGCCAACCTGCCGGAGCACCCGGAGTCGGTGCCGATCAACATGCTGGTAAAAGTCGCCGGCACGCCGCTGGCCAACGAAGAAGACGTCGACCCGTTCGACTTCATCCGCATGCTGGCCGTGGCCCGCATTCTCATGCCCAAGTCCCACGTGCGGTTGTCCGCCGGCCGCGAGCAGATGAACGAGCAAATGCAGGCCCTGGCCTTCATGGCCGGTGCCAACTCGATCTTCTACGGTGAAAAACTGCTGACCACCGCCAACCCGCAGGCCGACAAGGATATGCAGCTGTTCGCCCGCCTGGGCATCAAGCCCGAGGCCCGTGAAGAACACGCCGACGAAGTGCACCAGGCAGCCATCGAGCAGGCCCTGGTCGAGCAACGCAGCAGCGAGCTGTTCTACGACGCAGCTTCGGCCTGAGCATGGCCTTCGACCTCGCCGCGCGGCTGGCCGAACGGCGCGCCGCTGACCTGTACCGCCAGCGGCCACTGCTCGAGAGCCCCCAGGGGCCGCAGGTGGTGGTCGACGGCAAGCCGCTTTTGGCGTTTTGCAGCAACGACTACCTGGGCCTGGCCAACCACCCTGAAGTGATCAAGGCCTGGCGCGACGGCGCCGAGCGCTGGGGCGTGGGCGGCGGCGCCTCGCACCTGGTGATCGGCCACAGCACCCCGCACCATGCGGTGGAAGAAGCCCTGGCCGAACTGACCGGGCGCCCGCGGGCGCTGTTGTTCTCTACCGGCTACATGGCCAACCTCGGCGCCATCACCGCGCTGGTGGGGCAGGGCGATACGGTGCTGCAGGACCGCCTCAACCATGCCTCGCTGCTGGACGGCGGGTTGCTCAGTGGTGCGCGTTTCAGCCGCTACCTGCACAACGACCCGGCCAGCCTTGCCAGCCGCCTGGACAAGGCGACCGGCAATACCTTGGTGGTCACCGATGGCGTGTTCAGCATGGACGGCGATTGTGCCGACCTGCCGGCGCTGGCTGCGGTTGCCAAGGCGCAGGGTGCCTGGCTGATGGTCGACGACGCCCACGGCCTGGGCACCCTCGGTACCCATGGCGGCGGCCTGGTGGAGCAGCACGGCCTGGGCGTCGATGACGTGCCGGTGCTGATCGGCACCCTGGGCAAGGCCTGTGGTACCTCCGGCGCGTTCGTCGCCGGCAGCGAAGAGCTGATCGAGGCCCTGGTGCAGTTCGCCCGCCCGTACATCTACACCACCAGCCAGCCACCGGCGTTGGCCTGCGCCACGCTCAAGGCATTGACGCTGCTGCGTGAAGAGCGCTGGCGCCGTGAACACCTGGCGGCGTTGATTCGCCAGTTCCGCGAAGGTGCGCAGCAGTTGGGGCTGACCCTGATGGACAGCCCCACGGCCATCCAGCCGATCCTGATCGGTGATGCCGCGCGGGCCATGGCGCTGTCGCGCATGCTGCGCGAGCGCGGGCTGCTGGTGACTGCCATTCGCCCGCCCACCGTGCCGGCAGGCAGTGCCCGCTTGCGGGTGACCTTGAGCGCGGCCCACAGCGCGGCGCAGGTCCAGCTATTGTTGAATGCATTGGCCGAGTGTTACCCACAACTGGAGTCCGCCGATGCGTAACCGACTGATCCTTCTGCCCGGCTGGGGCCTGGGCACCGCGTCGCTGGAACCGCTGGCCGCCAGCCTGCGGGCCCAGGACCCACGCCTGCACATCGACCTGATGGCGCTGCCGGAGCTGGCCGACAGCGACCCTGCGGCCTGGGTCGAGCACCTTGACCGCAAGCTGCCGACCGACGCCTGGCTGGGCGGCTGGTCGCTGGGCGGCATGCTCGCGAGTGCTTTGGCGCACAAGCGTGGCGACCATTGCTGCGGCCTGCTGACCCTGGCCAGCAACCCCAGCTTCGTGGCCCGCGCGGACTGGCCCCACGGCATGGCCCCGGACACCTTCGGCACCTTCCTCGACGGCTGCCGCAGCCACACCCAGGTCACCCTCAAGCGTTTTCGCACCCTGTGCAGTGACGGCGCGCAACAGCCGCGCACCTTGCTGCGCCAGCTGGGCGTAGGCGTGCCGGATACCGACCCGCTGTACCTGGCCTGCGGGCTTGAAGTGCTGGCGGCGCTGGACACGCGCAATGCCCTGGAGCACTACGGCGGCCCGCAACTGCACTTGTTCGCCGGCAGCGATGCGCTGGTTCCGGCGAGTGCGGCCAAGGCCCTGAGCGACCTGCTGCCCGACGTGGAAGTCGGCCTGGTCGAAGACAGTTCCCACGCCTTCCTGCTGGAATACCCCCAGGAGCTGGCGGCGGGCATCAAGAGTTTCCTGCATGAGAGTGGCGATGACTGACCTTTCCCACCCAACCCTGCCCGGCAGCCTGCCGGACAAGCGCCAGGTGGCGGCTTCCTTCTCCCGCGCGGCGGCCAGCTACGACAGCGTCGCGGCGCTGCAGCGGGCGGTGGGCCTGGCGCTGCTGGGGCAGTTGCCCGATGCGCTGGCGCCTGCGCGCTGGCTCGACATGGGCAGCGGCACCGGGCATTTCAGCCGGGTGTTGGCCGAGCGTTTTGCCGCTAGCGAAGGCGTGGCGGTGGATATCGCCGAAGGCATGCTGCGCCACGCCCGTGAACAAGGTGGGGCGCAGCACCATGTGGTCGGCGATGCCGAGCGCCTGCCGTTGCGTGAGGCCAGCATCGACCTGCTGTTCAGCAGCCTGGCGGTGCAGTGGTGCGGCCAGTTCGCCAGCGTGCTGGGCGAGGCGCGGCGGGTACTGCGCCCGGGTGGGGTGATGGCCTTCAGCAGCCTGTGCGTCGGTACCCTGGATGAGCTGCGTGCCAGCTGGCAGGTGGTGGACGGCCTGGTGCACGTCAACCGCTTCCGGCGTTTTGAGGATTACCAGCGGCTGTGTGCTGAAAGCGGCCTGGAACTGATCGGGCTGCAGCGCCGCCCACACGTGTTGCACTACCCCGATGTACGCAGCCTGACCCACGAGCTCAAGGCCCTTGGCGCGCATAACCTCAACCCCGGGCGGCCTTCGGGGCTGACCGGGCGTGCGCGCATGCAGGGCCTTTTGCAGGCCTACGAGCAGTTCCGCCAGCCCCAGGGCCTGCCGGCTACCTACCAGGTGGTCTATGGTGTGTTGCGCAAACCCATGGCAGAGGGGCTGTGAGATGAGCCAGGCGTACTTCATCGCCGGTACCGACACCGATGTCGGCAAGACCACCATCGCCGCCGGCCTGCTGCGTGCGGCGCGGTTGCAAAACCTCAGTACCCTGGCGGCAAAGCCGGTGGCCTCGGGGTGCGTGAACACGCCCAAAGGGCTGCGCAACAGCGATGCCCTGGCGCTGATCGACGAGAGCTCGGTCAAGCTGGCCTATGAAGAGGTCAACCCGTACGCCTTCGAGCCGGCCATTGCCCCGCACGTAGCTGCACGTGAGGCGGGTGTGGTACTGGAGGTGCCGGTGTTGCTCAAGGCCATGCACCATGTGCTGGGCCAGCAGGCCGATTTCACTTTGATTGAAGGCGCGGGGGGCTGGCGTGTGCCGCTTTCCGGCCACGCCAATCTTTCGGACCTGGCCATTGCCCTGAAACTACCGGTGATCCTGGTGGTGGGCGTGCGGCTGGGGTGCATCAACCATGCGCTGCTCAGTGCCGAAGCCATCGCCCGGGACGGGCTGCAACTGGCCGGCTGGGTGGCGAACATCGTCGACCCGCGCACTTCGCGGCTTGAAGAAAACCTCGCCAGCCTGGCCGAGCGCCTGCCGGCGCCGTGCCTGGGGCGGGTGCCGTGGCTGAAGCAGGCCACCGCCGAGGCGGTGGCCGAGCACCTGCTGCTGGACCTGCTGGATTAGCTGTGCCCCTGTAGGAGCGGCTTGCCGGCGATCACCGGCGTAGCCGGTGCCATCCATCGCCTGTCAGGGCCCTATCGCCGGCAAGTATCACTTGTCTCTATTAGCTGGCACTGGGCTATTAGGGATTTAAACGGGCCTTTTCCCCGGCGCCCTGCTTTAATTGCCACTGTTCAATTCATCCAGCGTCACGGAGTACTGACATGGACATCAACACCAGCTCCGCCTTCTACGCGGGCCTCGGTGCCATCCAGGCCGGGCAGAACCGCGTCGATCAGGCCGCCCAGCAGATCGCCAGCAGCACCAGCCAGTCCACCGACTACCAGGCCGAGCGCCTGCGTGGCGTTGACCGCAGCCAGCAGATGGACCTTGCCACCAGCACCGTCGAACTGGCGTTGGGCAAGCAGGAAGTCGAACTGGGTGTGAAAGTTGCCAAGGCATCCGACGAACTGCTCGGTCGGTTCATCGACACCTACGCCTGATCCAAGCCGTTACCACTCGCGGGGCAAGCCCGCTCCCATGCCTGCCTTGCTGCAGTTGCGTGGGAGCGGGCTTGCCCCGCGATGCTTTCGGCTGGGCGTGGCATAAATGCCATGTTCGGCGGCGTAAATGACGCTATGCCCTCTCCTTGACAAGACTGTCCCCTAAACGTAAGTTTCAAACAACTGTTTGACCGAAAGCCGCCAAGAGCTGGTCGGTATCCGCGGTCTCCCTACCGAACTCATCACAGAGGTTCATCGCAATGCCTGATTACAAAGCCCCCTTGCGTGATATCCGCTTCGTCCGCGACGAACTGCTCGGCTATGAGGCGCACTATCAGAGCCTGCCGGGCTGCCAGGACGCAACGCCGGACATGGTCGATGCGATCCTCGAAGAAGGCGCGAAATTCTGTGAGCAGGTGCTGGCACCGCTGAACCGCGTTGGCGACCAGGAAGGCTGCACCTGGAGCGAGTCTGGCGTGAAGACCCCGACCGGCTTCAAGCAAGCCTACGAGCAGTTCGTCGAAGGTGGCTGGCCGAGCCTGGCCCATGACGTCGAACACGGCGGCCAGGGCCTGCCGGAGTCGCTGGGCCTGGCCCTGAGCGAAATGGTCGGCGAGTCGAACTGGTCGTGGGGCATGTACCCGGGCTTGTCCCATGGCGCGATGAACACCATCTCCGCCCACGGCACCCCTGAACAGCAGCACACCTACCTGACCAAACTGGTGTCCGGCGAGTGGACCGGCACCATGTGCCTGACCGAGCCGCACTGCGGCACCGACTTAGGCATGCTGCGCACCAAGGCCGAACCCCAGGCCGACGGCAGCTACAAAGTGTCCGGCACCAAGATCTTCATCTCGGCCGGTGAGCACGACATGGCCGACAACATCGTCCATATCGTCCTGGCCCGTCTGCCCGATGCACCGGCCGGCACCAAAGGCATTTCGCTGTTCATCGTGCCGAAGTTCCTGCCCAACGCCGAAGGCAGCGTGGGTGAGCGCAACGGCGTGAGCTGCGGCTCCATCGAGCACAAGATGGGCATCCACGGCAACGCCACCTGCGTGATGAACTTCGACGCCGCCACCGGCTACCTGATCGGCCCGGCCAACAAGGGCCTGAACTGCATGTTCACCTTCATGAACACTGCACGCCTGGGTACCGCCCTGCAGGGCCTGGCCCACGCTGAAGTGGCCTTCCAGGGTGGCTTGAAATACGCCCGTGAGCGCCTGCAGATGCGCGCCCTGACCGGCCCGAAAGCCCCGGACAAGGCCGCTGACCCGATCATCGTCCACCCGGACGTGCGCCGTATGCTGCTGACCATGAAAGCCTTCGCCGAAGGCAACCGTGCGATGGTGTACTTCACCGCCAAACAGGTGGATATCGTCAAGTACAGCCAGGACGAAGAAGAGCGCAAGAAGGCTGACGCCTTGCTGGCGTTCCTCACCCCGATCGCCAAGGCGTTCATGACCGAAGTCGGTTTCGAGTCCGCCAACCATGGCGTGCAGATTTACGGCGGCCACGGTTTCATTGCCGAGTGGGGCATGGAGCAGAACGTACGCGACAGCCGTATCTCGATGCTGTACGAAGGCACCACCGGCATCCAGGCTCTGGACCTGCTGGGCCGCAAGGTGCTGATGACCCAGGGCGAGGCGCTCAAGGGCTTCACCAAGATCGTGCACAAGTTCTGCCAGGGCCAGGAAGGCAACGAAGCCACCCGTGAGTTCGTCGAGCCGCTGGCCGCGATCAACAAGGAGTGGGGCGAGCTGACCATGAAGATCGGCATGGCCGCCATGAAGGACCGCGAGGAAGTCGGCGCGGCGTCGGTGGACTACCTGATGTACTCGGGTTACGCGTGCCTTGCCTACTTCTGGGCCGACATCGCCCGCCTGGCTGCCGAGAAGCTGGCTGCCGGCACCAGCGAAGAGGCGTTCTACACCGCCAAGCTGCAGACCGCGCGCTTCTACTTCCAGCGCATCCTGCCGCGCACCCGCACCCATGTGGCGACCATGCTGTCGGGCGCCGACAACCTGATGGCAATGAAGGACGAAGACTTCGGTCTGTCCTACTGAGCCTGACGGCTGTACGAAAAACCGCCTGCCCCTACCGGCAGGCGTTTTTTTTTTTTGCTTTGGGCACTGGGGCGTGGAGCAACTGTCTTGTGCTGCCTGCGCTGGCCTCATCGCCGGCAAATCGGCTCCTGCAGGTACAGCGCAGGCCTGCTCCCAGCCTCTGCAACATGAAATATGTGCTAGCCCGACGCATCCGGTAACGATCCCCTCTCAAGCATCCCGCCCGACCTGCCGTTAAACCGACGTCAAAATTTATCTATTCATGTGCACTGCCGATGAAGTAAGGGCACAATGCCATTATTGATCTGCCGGGTCGGAGATTACCCTTGTTTCGTTTATCCGCTGTACGCCCGAGCCACTTCCTGCCTTCGCTGTTGCTGTTGGTGGCGGGGCTTGCCGCAGCCTATGTAAGAGACCTCAGCGTCTTCTTCACCTCGCTGTTCAACGTGCTGCCAACCTTGGTGCTGCTGCTCGGCGGTGCCTACTGCGCTGTGTACCGTCGCCAGCGCGAGCTGTTCTTGATGGTCACGGTGTACATCGCCTATTTTTTGCTCGACACACAGACCGACTACTACCGCGACAATGGCCGGGTGCGCGAGGACGCGGCGGTGATCTTCCACCTGGTGTGCCTGCTGTTGCCGGCGCTGTTCGGCTTGTACGCGGCCTGGCAGGAGCGCACCCACCTGGCCCAGGACATGCTCGCCCGCTTTGCCGTGCTGTTTGCCGTGGGCAGTGTGGCGGTGGCCTTGGAGCAGAGCTTCCCGGAGGCGCTGCTGGGCTGGCTGGCGGAAATCCGCTGGCCGTCGCTGCATGGCCAGTGGATGAGCCTGATCCAGCTGGCCTACCCGTTGTTTCTGGTGGTGTTCATCCTGCTGGTGGTGCAGTACCTGCGTGAGCCGCGGCCACTGCATGCGGCGCAGGTCATCGGCCTGCTGGGCATCTTCTGGATGCTGCCCAAGACCTTCATCCTGCCGTTCACCCTGAACATCATGTGCAGCCAGGTAATGCTGATGATCGCTGCCGCGGTGTCCCACGAGGCGTACCAGATGGCCTTCCGCGACGAGCTGACCGGCCTGCCGGGCCGGCGCGCACTGAACGAGCGCATGCAGCGGCTCGGGCGTAATTATGTGATCGCCATGACTGACGTCGACCACTTCAAGAAATTCAACGACACCCACGGCCATGATGTCGGCGACCAGGTGTTGCGCCTGGTGGCCAGCCGGCTGTCCAAGGTGACCGGGGGTGGGCGCGCCTACCGCTACGGCGGTGAGGAGTTCGCCCTGGTGTTCGCCGGCAAGACCGTCGAAGAATGCCTGCCACACCTGGAAGCGGTGCGCGAGATGATCGCCAACTACGCCATCCAGTTGCGCGACCAGAGCAGCCGCCCGCAGGATGATTCCGCCGGGCGCCAGCGGCGTAACGGCAGCGCCAACACCACGGTGTCGGTGACCATCAGTATTGGTGTTGCCGAACGCCTGGTTGACCACCGCAACCCTGAAGAGGTGCTCAAGTCTGCCGACCAGGCGCTGTACAGCGCCAAGGGCGCCGGGCGCAACTGCGTGATGGCCTACGGTCAGCAATCACGCCGTGGAGCTGTTCGCATGGCGTGACTGTGGCTGACTATTCAGTCGCATGATGACCCTATGTCTCGTAAAAGTTGTTCGGTTACACTGCTTCCAACCCAGTGCCGCGGTCCTGCCGGACCGCCCCGACCCTTATAGCGAGAGGTTGTCATGGCTGACTATAAAGCGCCCCTGCGCGATATGCGCTTCGTCCTCAACGAAGTCTTCAACGTGGCCGAACTCTGGTCGCAACTGCCGGGCCTTGCCGAGGTGGCGGACGCCGACACCGCCATGGCCGTGCTCGAGGAGGCCGGCAAGGTCACCAGCAAGAGCATCGCCCCGCTGAGCCGCGCCGCCGACGAAGAAGGTTGCCACTGGGACAACGGCGCGGTGCGCACCCCGGCCGGTTTTATCGACGCCTACAACACCTACGCCGAAGGTGGCTGGGTGGGCGTTGGCGGCGACCCGCAGTTCGGCGGCATGGGCATGCCCAAGACCATTTCGGCGCAGGTGGAGGAAATGGTCAACGCCTCCAGCCTGGCCTTCGGCCTGTACCCGATGCTTACCGCCGGCGCCTGCCTGTCGATCAACGCCCACGCCAGTGAAGCGCTGAAGGAGCAATACCTGCCGAACATGTACGCCGGCGTCTGGGCCGGGTCCATGTGCCTGACCGAACCCCATGCCGGCACCGACCTCGGCATCATCCGCACCAAGGCCGAACCCCAGGCCGATGGCAGCTACAAGGTCAGCGGCACCAAGATCTTCATCACCGGCGGCGAACACGACCTCACCGAGAACATCATCCACCTGGTGCTGGCCAAGCTGCCGGACGCCCCGGCGGGCCCCAAGGGCATCTCGCTGTTTTTGGTGCCCAAGTTCCTGGTCAACGCCGACGGCAGCCTGGGTGCGCGCAACCCGGCGACCTGCGGCTCGATCGAGCACAAGATGGGTATCCAGGCTTCGGCCACCTGCGTGATGAACTTCGACGAGGCGGTGGGCTACATCGTCGGTGAGCCGAACAAGGGCCTGGCGGCCATGTTCACCATGATGAACTACGAGCGCCTGGGGGTCGGTATTCAGGGCCTGGCCTCGGCCGAGCGCTCCTACCAGAACGCCGTGGAGTACGCCCGCGACCGCCTGCAAAGCCGTGCCCCGACCGGCCCGCAGGCCAAGGACAAGGTCGCCGACCCGATCATCGTCCACCCCGACGTGCGGCGCATGCTGCTGACCATGAAAGCTCTGATCGAAGGCGGCCGGGCGTTTTCCACCTACGTGGCGATGCAGCTGGACAGCGCCAAGTACAGCGAAGACCCGGCCACCCGCAAGCGCAGCGAAGAGCTGGTGGCATTGCTGACGCCGGTGGCCAAGGCGTTCCTCACCGACCTGGGCCTGGAGTGCACCGTGCACGGCCAGCAGGTGTTCGGCGGCCATGGTTACATCCGTGAATGGGGCCAGGAGCAGCTGGTGCGCGATGTGCGCATCACGCAGATCTACGAAGGCACCAACGGTATCCAGGCCCTGGACCTGGTGGGGCGCAAGGTGGTGGCCAGCGGCGGTGCGTATTACAAACTGTTCGCCGATGAGATCCGCCAGTTCATCGCCAGTGCTGGCGCCGGGCAGCGCGAGTTCACCCAACCGTTGGAGCAGGCGCTGGGCCAGCTCGATGAGCTGACCGACTGGTTGCTGCACAAGGCTAAGGGTAACCCTGATGAGATCGGGGCGGCTTCGGTGGAGTACCTGCACGCGTTCGGTTACGTGGCCTATGCCTACATGTGGGCGCTGATGGCCCGGGCGGCGCAGGCCGGTGAAGGCGATGAACAGTTCTATGGCGCCAAGCTTGGCACTGCTCGGTTCTACTTTGCACGCCTGCTGCCGCGGGTGCAGTCGCTGGTGGCGTCGGTAAAAGCCGGGAGCGAGTCGCTGTACCTGCTGGATGCTGCGCAGTTCTGAGGAAGGCAACACCATGGGTAAGCCGGTTCCTACAGGCGAGCGCAGCCTTGTAGGAGCCGGCTTGCCGGCGACGCTGTCGGGGCCTCAGGGAATGTATGAGAACACCACGTCCGTGTAAGCTTTTTCCTACATTGCGCGGTGACTTTTCTCCTCTTTCCTACAATTGGATCCACGGTTACTCTTTCTTACATGGACGGAGCGCAGGAAGCGCAATGGACAGAACAGGGACACACGTAGGATTTCCTGCCAGGACGGCGGGGCGAAAGGGATGTCACAAGGGAAACAGTCTGGGAAACCCCGCTTCGGCGGGGTTTTCTTTGTGCGCGTGGTTTTAGCCCAGCACGTCCAGCGGCGTGGCCCCTGGCTGGCGCGGGTCGGTTTCTGCCTCCAGCAGCGTGCGCAGCAGCTCCACCGAAGCCTGCTGGCGCTGGGCATCACGAAACACCAGCCCGACCTTGAGCGGTACCCGCGGCTCGCTCAGCGGCTTCCACAAAAGCTCCTGGTCATCCTCGGCGGCATCCTTGGCCCGCCCGGGCAAAATCGTCGCCAGCGACGTGTGCGCCAGGCTGTCGAGAATGCCCGCCATGTTGTTCATTTCGGCTTGCACCTGGGGCCGGCGGCCCTGGTTGGCCAACTGTTCCTTCCAGATCTGGCGGATCTGGAACTCCTCGCCCAGCATCAGCATCGGCAGCTCAGCGGCCTGGCGAATCGAGACTTTCTTGAAGTCCTTCAGCGGGTGGGTATTGGGGATGACCAGTTGCAGTTCGTCTTCGTACAGCAGCAGGCCATGCAGGCCCGGCTGGCGCGGCGGCAGGTAGCTGATGCCGATGTCCAGGTTGCCATTGAGCAGGCGCCGTTCGATCTCCAATCCCGACAGTTCATAGATTTGCACCACCAGGTGCGGCTGGGCCTTGCGTACCCGCTCCAGCAACTGTGGCACCAGGCTTGGGCGCACGGTCTGCAGCACGCCGATGGCCAAGGTGCGCAGGGCCTGGCCCTTGAAGTTGCGCATGGCCTCGTGGGCCCGTTGCAGGCCGTCGAGCAGCGGTTGGGCGTGGTTGTACAGGGTGTGGGCGGCCAGGGTCGGCAACAGGCGCTTGTTGCTGCGCTCGAACAGGCTCAGGTCGAGGCTGTGCTCAAGCTGGCGGATCTGCTGCGACAGGGCCGGCTGCGACAGCGAAAGGCGTTCGGCGGCGCGGCCCACATGGCCTTCTTCATAGACCGCGACGAAATAGCGCAGTTGGCGAAAATCCATAAGCATTACTTATTGAAAAAGCTGTTAAAACGAAATGGCCCGCACGGCCGTTGAAGCCTAGTCTAGCGCCGTATTACAGCAGGTTACAGCGCTGCAAAGCGTGATTGTTACCCCGCATGAAAAACACTTTTGATAGGCAAGGCAAAATAACCACCCGGCGCTCGACCGGGGGCCTTGACCGCCGCTGACCGTGACTGGCTGGAGCCCCGATGAACCTGTTCAAGCTGCGCCGCCCGGCGCCTGCCGCTGTCGAGCCCAAGCCCGCCCCGGCCATGGCCGCTGTGCAGCCTTGCGGCGAGCGGCTGATGCCTGGTAGCCAGCAAGCACCGCACGTGTTCGTGCGTGGCCAGGGCTCCTGGCTGTGGGACAACGCCGGCCACGCCTACCTGGACTTCAGCCAGGGCTGTGCGGTCAACAGCCTCGGCCATAGCCCGAGCGTGCTGGTCAAGGCGCTGGGCAGCCAGGCCCAGGCGCTGATCAACCCCGGTGCGGGCTTTGCCAGCCATGCCCTGCTAGACCTGGCCGAGCGCCTGTGCCAGAGCACCGGCAGCGACCAGGCCTACCTGCTCAACAGCGGCTCCGAAGCCTGCGAGGGGGCGATTCGCCTGGCGCGCAAGTGGGGCCAGCTGCACCGAGGTGGCGCTTATCACATCATCACTGCCAGCCAGGCCTGCCATGGCCGTAGCCTGGGGGCGCTGTCGGCGTCCGACCCGCTGCCGTGCAACCGCTGCGAACCGGGCCTGCCGGGCTTCAGCAAGGTGCCGTTCAACGACCTGGCGGCGCTGCACGCCGAGGTCGACTCGCGCACCGTGGCGATCATGCTCGAACCGATCCAGGGCGAGGCCGGGGTGATCCCGGCCACCCGTGAGTATCTGCAAGGGGTGCAGCAGTTGTGCCGTGAGCTGGGCATCCTGCTGATCCTCGATGAAGTGCAGACCGGAGTAGGGCGTTGCGGTGCACTGCTGGCAGAAGAAACCTACAACGTGCGCGCCGACATCATCACCCTGGGCAAGGGCCTGGGTGGCGGGGTGCCCCTGGCGGCGATGCTGGCGCGTGGCAGCGCCTGCTGCGCCGAGCCCGGCGAGCTGCAGGGCAGCCACCATGGCAACGCGCTGATGAGTGCGGCGGGCCTGGCGGTGCTGGACACGGTGCTGGAGCCGGGCTTCTTCGAGCAGGTGCAAGACAACGGCCGCCACCTGCGTGACGGGCTCAGCCGCCTGGCGGGCCGCTATGGCCAGGGTGAGGTGCGTGGCCAGGGCCTGCTGTGGGCACTGCAGCTGCGTGAGAACGACGCCCAGGCGCTGCTGGCCGAGGCCCTGCATGAAGGGCTGCTGCTCAGCGCGGCGCAGGCCGATGTGCTGCGCTTTTCGCCGGCGCTGACGGTCAGCCGAGGCAGCATCGACGAGATGCTGCTGCGCCTGGCCCGGGCCTTCGCCCGCCTGCATGCCCGGCAGCACGACCGCCGCGCAGTGACCGCCTGACAGGGCACCCCGGCAACTGAATTTCAACGAACCGTCTCGCGTTTCTGCGCACCGCCCCTGGCCAAGAGGTATTTGGCTCGGGGCGTTTTTTTTGCCTGTGGAACCTCTGGCCGGCGCGGCGAGTCTTTGTTTTAACCCTTCAAGGAGCGCTTCGTATGGACTTCATCCGCATCATCATCGCGATCATTCTGCCGCCGCTTGGGGTGTTCCTTCAGGTCGGCTTCGGTGGGGCGTTCTGGCTGAACATCCTGCTGACGCTGTTAGGGTACATTCCGGGGATCGTGCATGCGGTGTACATCATCGCCAAGCGTTAGAAGCATGCCTCTGTAGGAGCCGGCAAGCCGGCTCCTACCGTGAGGGCGTCGTCTCGGCCAGCACCTGGCAATAGAACTTCCACTCCTCCTCCAGCGCATGGGCCAGGTTGGCCGCCTGGCGAAAGCCATGGCGCTCGCCCTGGTAAAAATGCCCGACCGCCTCGATGCCGTTGGCCTGCAACGCGGCCAGCATCGAGCGGGTCTGCTCCGGCACCACCACCGCATCCAGCTCACCCTGGAAGAAGATCACCGGCACGCGAATATGCTCGGCGTGCAGCAGCGGCGTGCGCTGGCGGTAGCGCTCGGCATCCTGCTCCGGGTCGCCGATCAGCCAGTCGAGGTAGTCGCCTTCGAACTTGTGGGTAGCCCGGCCCAGCGCCAGCGGATCGCTGACGCCATACAGGCTGGCGCCGGCGCGGAACACATCGTGGAAGGCCAGGGCGCAGAGGGTGGTGTAGCCGCCGGCACTGCCACCGCGAATGAAGGCCTTGCCCGGGTCGACCAGCCCCTGCTCGGCCAGGTGGGTCACCACTGCGCAGGCATCCTCCACGTCGGCTTCACCCCAGCGCAGGTGCAACGCCTGGCGATAGGCACGGCCATAGCCGCTGCTGCCACGGTAGTTGAGGTCGGCCACGGCGAAGCCGCGCTGCGTCCAGTACTGGATGCGCGGGTCGAGTACCGGGTAGCAGGCCGAGGTCGGGCCGCCGTGAATGAACAGCACCAGTGGCGCCGGGCCCTTGCCGGTCATGGCCGGGTAGAAGAAACCATGGGCCTCGCCATCACCGCTGGGGTAGCGCAGCGGCTGGGGTTGGCTGATGCGTGCGGCTGGCAGCACTTCAGCGCCGCCAGCCAGGATGCTGACTGCGTGGCTGTGCCGGTCGATGGCGATAACGGCGGGCGGGCTGATGGGCGAGGCGGCGATGGCGTAGAGCTGGTCGGCGTCCATCGCCAGGCTGCGAAAGCGGGTGTAGGCGCTGGCGTAGCGTGCCATTTCGCCGCCGCTGCTGCGCAGGCCCAGCTGGCCAAAGCCATTTTCGAACCAGGTGGCCAGGTAGCTCGCCGGGCCCAGGGGCAACCAGGTGCTGGCGCCCAGCTGCCAGGGCGCCGCGGCGTGGTCGGCGGCTGCGGCGGGCAGGGCCTGCCAGTGGCCATCGACTTCGCCCCAGGGCTGCCAGTGGCCGTTGCGGTCGGACAGGCAGTACAGCCGGCCGGCTGCGTCGAAGCGGGGTTGCTGCAGCGACTCGTCAGCACCGGCCATGCAGCGCGCCGGGCCCCAGCCTTCGCCATCGCGCTGGCGGCACATCAGGCGGGTGACGGTCCACGGCTGGGCGGGGCGGTCCCACTCGACCCAGGCCAGGCGCTGGCCGTCAGGGCTGAGGGTTGGCGAGGCGTAGAAGTCCGCCCCTTCGGCCAGCACCTGGCGCATGCCATCATTCAGTGCCACCAGGCGGTGCTCCACCTGCTCGGTGTGGCGCTCCTCGACCATCAGCAGCATGCCGTCGTGCCACTGCAGGTCGCCGTAGCGGCAGGCGCCGTCGCGGGTCAGTGCGACGGGGGCCGAGCCGTCCAGTGCCTGGGTGTAGACCTGCTGGTCCTTTTCGTTGACGAACAATAGCCCGTCGCCGCCCAGGCAAAAGCTGCCGCCGCCGTATTCGTACACCCGGCTGCGCACGCTGAAGCCCTCGGGGGTCAGGCAGCGGGCCTGGTGGTAGAGCCAGTGCCACACCCGGCAGGCACCGTCGGCGGGGCGAAATTCGACCCAGAACAGGCCATCGATGCTGACCTTCAGTTCGGCGAAGTCGGTACCGGCGGCCACCGCCTGGGCAGCGCTGAACTCAGCCACGGGCGATGACCTGGGAATTACGTGCGTTGCGCAAGGTCATCTGCTCGATCTCCAGCGTGGCGTGTTCGGCCTCTTCGCGGGCCTTGAGGATGATGCCGTGGTCCGGTGACTTGCCGCACACCGGGTCCGCCTTGCTGGCGTCGCCGGTGAGCATGAAGGCCTGGCAGCGGCAGCCGCCGAAGTCTTTCTCTTTTTCGTCGCACGAGCGGCACGGCTCGGGCATCCAGTCGTAGCCGCGAAAACGGTTGAAGCCGAACGAGTCGTACCAGATGTGCTGCAGGTCATGGTCACGCACGTTGGGGAACTGCACCGGCAACTGGCGCGCGCCATGGCAGGGCAGGGCGGTGCCGTCGGGGGTGATGGTGAGGAACAGGCTGCCCCAGCCGTTCATGCAGGCCTTGGGGCGCTCCTCATAGTAGTCCGGGGTGACGAAGATCAGCTTGCAGGCGCTGCCTGCGGCCTTGAGCTTTTCGCGGTACTGGTTGGTGATTCGCTCGGCCCGTTCCAATTGCTCGCGGGTCGGTAGCAGGCCGAGGCGGTTGAGGTGCGCCCAGCCGTAGAACTGGCAGGTGGCGAGCTCGACGAAGTCGGCTTCAAGGGCAATGCACAGCTCGATGATGCGGTCGATCTCGTCGATGTTGTGCCGATGGGTGACGAAGTTCAGCACCATGGGGTAGCCATGGGCCTTGACCGCCCGGGCCATCTCCAGCTTTTGCGCGAAGGCCTTTTTCGAGCCGGCCAGCAGGTTGTTCACCTGCTCGTCGCTGGCCTGGAAGCTGATCTGGATATGGTCCAGCCCGGCTTGCTTGAAGGCCGCGATCTTGTGCTCGGTGAGGCCGATACCGGAGGTGATCAGGTTGGTGTAGTAGCCCAGGCGTCGGGCTTCGCCGATCAGATCGGCAAGGTCCTGGCGCACCAGCGGCTCGCCGCCGGAAAAGCCGATTTGCGCGGCGCCCATTTCGCGGGCTTGGGCCATTACCTTGAACCACTGTTCGGTGCTCAGTTCCTTGCCCTGCTTGGCAAAGTCCAGGGGGTTGGAGCAGTACGGGCATTGCAGCGGGCAGCGGTAGGTGAGTTCGGCCAGCAACCACAGCGGCAGGCCGACCTGATCGCGGGGAGTGCCTGGCGAGGTTGCTGGCGCATTACCCTCAGGCAAGGGTGATCCAGTGTTCGGCACGGGCCACCTCCATGAACTGCTCGATGTCGTCACCGACTTCGGGCACATCGGGGAATTGCTGCTGCAGCTCGGCGATGATGGCCGCGACGCTGCGTTGGCCGTCGACCAGCCCGCCGATCAGCCCGGCACTTTCATTCAGCTTGATCATGCCTTCGGGGTACAGCAGCACGTGGCCCTTTTGCGCCGGTTCGTACTGGAAGCGGTAGCCGGGGCGCCAGTTGGGCGTGAGGTTGCGGTCGAAACTCATAGGGCGATCCCCTTGTGCCATACCCGTTGATCGGTGACGGTGTGATAAGGCGGGCGGTTCAGCTCGTAGGCCATGCTCATGGCGTCGAGCATGCTCCACAGGATATCCAGCTTGAACTGCAGGATTTCCAGCATACGCTCCTGGCCCGTGCGGGTGGTGTAGTGCTGCAGGGTGATCGCCAGGCCGTGCTCCACATCACGCCGGGCCTGGCCCAGGCGAGTGCGAAAGTACTGATAGCCGGCCGGGTCTATCCACGGGTAGTGCTGCGGCCAGCTGTCCAGGCGCGACTGGTGGATTTGCGGGGCGAACAGCTCGGTCAGCGAGCTGCTGGCGGCTTCCTGCCAGCTGGCGCGGCGGGCGAAGTTGACGTAGGCGTCCACCGCAAAACGCACGCCGGGCAGCACCAGCTCCTGACTGCGCAGTTGGTCGGGGTCCAGGCCTACGGCCTGGCCCAGGCGCAGCCAGGCTTCGATGCCACCATCCTCGCCGGGGGCGCCGTCGTGGTCGAGCAGGCGCTGGATCCACTCGCGGCGGATTTCGCGGTCCGGGCAGTTGGCCAGGATCGCGGCATCCTTCAGCGGGATGTTGACCTGGTAGTAGAAGCGGTTGGCTACCCAGCCCTGGATCTGCTCGCGGCTGGCGCGGCCTTCGTACATCGCCACGTGGTAGGGGTGGTGGATGTGGTAGAAGGCGCCCTTGGCGCGCAGGGCCTGCTCGAATTCGGCAGGGGACAGGGGCATTGCATCGCTCATGGGGGGCTCCTGTGAGGGGTGGTTGTGCAAGGGCAGCCTTTACAACTCGATGCTCATGCCGTCGAAGGCCACTTCCACGCCCCGGCGCTGCACCTCGGCCCGCTCGGGCGAGTCTTCGTCGAGAATCGGGTTGGTGTTGTTGATGTGGATAAGCACCTTGCGCTGGCGCGCGAAGCCGTCCAGCACCTCGAGCATGCCGCCGGGGCCGTTCTGCGCCAGGTGGCCCATCTCGCGGCCGGTACGGGTGCCGACACCGCGGCGCTGCATCTCGTCATCCTCCCACAGGGTGCCGTCCACCAGCAGGCAGTCGGCGCCGTGCATCATCGCCAGCAGCTTGTCGTCCACCTGGCCCAGGCCCGGGGCGTAGAACAGCTTGCCGCCGGTACGGGTATCCTCGACCAGCAGGCCGAGGTTGTCGCCCGGGTGCGGGTCGAAGCGGTGCGGTGAGTAGGGCGGCGCGGCGCTGCGCAGCGGGAAGGGGGTGAAGCGCAGGTTGGGGCAGGCGTCGATGACGAAGCTGCCTTCAAGCTCGATGCGGTTCCACTCAAGGCCGCCGTTCCAGTGGCTGAGCATGTTGAACAGCGGAAAACCGGTGGTCAGGTCCTGGTGGACCATGTCGGTGCACCACACCTTGTGCGGGCAACCTTCACGCAGGCTGAGCAGGCCGGTGGTGTGGTCGATCTGGCTGTCCAGCAGGACGATGGCGTCGATGCCGGTATCACGCAGGGCCCGGGCTGGCTGCATCGGCGCGAAGGCCTGCAACTGGGCGCGGATGTCGGGCGAGGCGTTGCACAAAATCCAGTGCTCGCCGTCATCGGACAGGGCGATGGACGACTGGGTGCGTGCCGTGGCGCGCAGGGTGCCGTCGCGATAACCCTTGCAGTTGACGCAGTTGCAGTTCCACTGCGGGAACCCGCCACCGGCGGCAGAGCCGAGAATCTGGATGTGCATGGCCACTCTCTATCCGTTGAAGCGTATTTGAAAACGAAAACGCCCCGGCGGGCCGAGGCGTTGAACCGCAATGGCGCTGATCAGCGGCTGGCGAAGTACATGGTGACTTCGAAGCCGATACGCAGGTCGGTGTAAGCAGGTTTGGTCCACATGGGATGTCTCCTTCCGGTTGGGTGGGTTGAACAGCTGTTTATTGGGTGCCGCCTGGAGCAGGAGGTTCCCTTGAACGGGGTTGCGCTATCTTACAAGAATTAAATGTACTGAAAGGTTAATTCTTCGAAAAGCGCTGTTACGTTTCAGGTAACAATCCCCTTGTCTCTATCGCCAGCGCGCATCTGGAGCAGCGGTATTGGCCAGGCACAGCCAGCCGTGGCGGGCACTGATCAACTGCTGCAACAGGTCATCCAGCGCGTGCTGCTCGGCACTGAGGATAGACCAGCGTATGTAGGAGAGGTCTGAATTGTGTTTCGCGATGTACGCCTGCCACAGCCACTCCGACACCTCGGCGTTGGTCATGGTGGCTTCGTCGAACTGCTCGGCCAGTTGCCGGCGGGCGCTTGCGTTCAATTGCACGCCTTCGTGCAACAGGCCCAACAGGTGGTCGAGGATCTGCTGGTGGCTGGCGTTGGGTGACTGCACGCCAAACAGCAGGCCGCCGACCCCTTCGACCTGACGAAAGGCACTGAACACCGCATAGCCCAGTTGCAGCTCGACCCGCAGGCGCTGGTACACCGGGCCTTGCATCAGGTGTGCGAGCAGGCGCCCGGCAGGTTGCAAAGCCTCTGGCAGCGGGCAGAACAGCAGCAGTGCCGCTTCGCTGGCTGAGGTGTCGACCTGCTTCCAGTGCATGCCCTGCAAGGGCGGTGGCGGGGCGAGCTCGTCCGGTTGGCTCACGATGTCTTGCAGCGCGGCACCCAGGGCGCCGAGCTGGCTGCTGTCGAAGCCACTTGCCAGGCCTTGCCAGCGGGCGTGCTGCCAAAGGCTTTCGAGCAAGGGGTGGTCGAGCAGGCAGGCGGGTTGTGGATGATCACCAACAGCTTGCAGGGCGCCTGGCAGTGCCTTGAGCAATGCCCTCAGGGGGATTAGCGGCGGTTCGGCGGCAAGGGGGGCATGCCAGTGTTCGGCGGCCGGGCAGTGCAGTAACGCGAGCGCCTCGTTCACAGCTTTGATCGCCGGCTCGGGTTGCCCGGCGATACGCAGGTGCCAGTATTCACCGGCGCAGTTCAGCCCCAGTTGCAACGAAGCCCGCTCGGCGCGCGCCTGTAGCGGCTGCAGGGCGCGTTCGAGTATCGGCCAGAAGCGCACGCGCAGCGGCGAACTGACCTGCCAGCGCAGGTGCAGCGCGGCGAACTGGCGGGAGGCCGGTACGGCTTCGCTGACGGTCATGCCGGGCGGCAATGGGGCGGCTGCCGGGCCGAGAGTGTTGTCCAGCAGGGGGTCGTCCACTGGTAACTGCCAGTGACCTGAGGGGGTGTGGGGCAGGTCGTCCAGTAATGCATCAAGCGCCGCCAGGCATTGCGCGCCCAGCCCGTCGAAAGTTTGGCCGGTGCTGTCGCGGCGTGCCAGCTCCAGGGCGCTGGCGGTTTGTTCCTGGCGCTGTTGCAGGCGGGCGTAGCTGTGGTTGAGGCGTTGGCGATCCTGCCGGCGCAAGAACCCCAACCAGCTATACAGCAGCGCGTGTGCCTGGTTGCGGTTGGCGGCCTCGGCCAGCTGCAGCTTGAGGTGCCACAACAGTTGCCCGGCGTGGGCATGCAGCAGCTGCACCTTGCAGTCGCGTAGCCAGCCGCGCTGGCGCAGTTCGGCCAGCCAGCTGCCGGCACGGGTGTCGGTGAGGTGGCTGAGCAGCAGGCCCAGGGCCTGCTCGGCGCCAGCTGGCAGGCCGTCATGGGCGAACAGCAGGTCGTCACCCTGCGCGGGCAGTAATGGCCCGTCGAGCAGTGGCGGTGGGGCTTGCTGCTCAGCCCGCTGCCCTTTGCCGAACAGCGCCCCGAACTGCCGGCCGAGCTGTTGCAGGTGCTCCAGTGGTTGCGGGCCGGCCAGGCTCAGGGTGATCTGCCCGCCGTGGTAGAAACCTTGGTGGAAGTGCACCAGGGCTTGCTGGAAGGCGGGGTTGCCCAGCACCAGGCTGTGACGGTTGCCAGCATGAAAGGCGCTGAGCGGGTGGCGTGGCGATACCGCCTGCAGCAAGGCGAACTGCTGTTGGGCCTCGGGGTTGCGTGACCAGGCGATGAACTCGGCATGGATCACCTCGCGCTCGCGGCGCTGGCGGGCAAGCCCCAGGTCCGGTTCGGCGAGCATCTGGCACAAGCGCTCCAGGGCACCGGCCAGGGCGGCGGGTGGCACTTCGAAGAAGTAGTCGGTGGTACGTTCGCGGGTGCTGGCATTGACCTGGCCGCCGAGAGTCTGCACGTAGCGCATCAGGCCGTCTTCCATGGGGAAGCGCGGGGTGCCGAGGAAGAACAGGTGTTCGAGGAAGTGGGCCAGGCCCGGCCACCTGGCAGGCGCGTCGTGGCTGCCGGCGTGTACCCGCAGGGCCACGGCGGCGCGCTTCAGGCGCGGGGCGTGGCGCAGGGTGAGGTGCAGGCCGTTGGGTAGGGTGAGGTGCTTGAGGGTGTCGGGCATGGGGCAATGCTAGCGCGGTATGGCGGGGTTGTCTGTGCAGGCCTCATCGCCGGCAAGCCGGCTCCTACAGGGTTGGCGTGGTTGATTGGGTAACGGGGCCTATGTAGGAGCCGGCTTGCCGGCGATGGGGCCGCAACGCGGCCCCGGTTACCGGTGCAAGTCCCGGCGCAGGTCTGCCAGGTACGGGAACGCCAGGCGCCCCTTGCGCACCTGCTCATGCTCAAGGTCTGCCAGCAACTGGCACTCTTCGCGCCCGGCCATCGCCAGCAGGCTGCCGTCCGGTCCGACGATGCTGCTCTGCCCGCAGTAGTGGATATCCCCTTCGCTTGCGCAGTAATTGGCGTACACCAGGTAGCACTGGTTTTCCTGCGCCCGGGAGCGCACGGTCACCTGGCAGACAAAGTCGTAGGGGGTCATGTTGGCGGTCGGCACCAGAATCAGCTCGGCACCGGCCAGGGCCAGGCGCCTGGCGTTCTCGGGGAACTCGATGTCGTAGCAGATCAGCAGGCCGACCTTCCAGCCGTCCAGCTCGACCACCGGGAAGTGGTCGGCGCCGGGGCTGAACATGGCGCGGTCGAGCTCGCCGAACAGGTGGGTCTTGCGGTAGTTGCACAGGCTGCGGCCGTGGGCGTCGATCAGTTGCACGCTGTTGTACAACGCACCGTCGTCGCCGCGCTCGGGGTAGCCGTAGGCGATGGCGATGCGATGGGCCTGGGCAATCTGCACCACGCGCATGGCCGCCGGGCCATCGCTGGCCTCGGCCAGGCGGCTGGCTTGCTCCAGGCCGATGTTGTAGCCGCTGAGGAACATCTCCGGACACACCAGCAGTTGCGCGCCGCGGCTGGCGGCAAGCTCGGCCTGGCGTTGCAGGCGTTCGAGGTTGCCGGGCACATCCAGCGGGCCGGGGGTGCCTTGGTACAGGGCGATGCGCATGGTGCTACTCCTTCGCTCAGTCGGCCAGGGCGATGGGGCCGATGTCGTGGAACACATCGCCCGGGCCTGGGTTGTCCGGGTGGGTGTGGCCGCCGAAGTGGTGGATGATACCCCACACCGCATTCAGCGAGGTCTGCACCGCACCTTCGACCCAGGCCGGGGTCCACGACACGTCGTCGCCGGCGATGAACATGCCGCGCTGCTCGGCGGGCATGTCCTGCTGCATGAAGTGTGCGTACATGCGCTGGTTATAGCGGTAGTGGCCCGGCAGCGCACCTTTGAAGGCACCGAGAAAATGCGGGTCGGCCTCCCACGAGATGGTGATCGGGTCGCCGATGATGTGCCCGGCGATGTCGGTTTTCGGGTAGATCTTCTTCAGCGCGTCCAGGGCCAGTTGCACACGCTTTTCTGTGGGGTGCGGCAGCATCTTCAGGGCGTCGCTCATCCAGGCGTAGGACAGGCAGATCACCCCGGGCTTGTCGTCGCCGTTGTCGAACAGGTAGGTGCCGCGGGTGAGGCGGTCGGTGAGGGTCATGCTCAGCAGGTCGCGGCCGGTTTGCGGGTCTTTGTCCTTCCAGAACGGCCGGTCGACCATGACGAAGGTTTTCGATGACTGCATGTAGCGGGTGCGGTCCAGGGCCATCCACATCTTTTGCGAGAACAGCGCTTCCTCGCAGTCGATCTGGGTGGTCAGCAGCCAGCTCTGGCAGGTGGTGAGCACCGCCGCGTAGTGGCGCACATCGCCATAGTTGTCGGTGACTGCCAGGCGCCCGTTGCTGGCGCGGGCGATGCGCTTGACCCCGGTGCGCGGCGCGCCGCCGTGCAGGCCGCTGAGGCTGGTGCCGGCCGGCCAGTGGGCGCAGCGCTCCGGCACATGGCGCCAGATGCCCTGGGGCACCTGCTCGACGCCACCCACCACCAGGTGCTGGTGGTCGTCGCAGTTGGTCATCACCACGCGGAAGATTTCCAGCATCGAGTTGGGGAAGTCCGAGTCCCAACCGCCGGTGCCGAAGCCCACCTGGCCGAACACTTCACGGTGCTGGAAGCTCAGCTTGGCGAACGAGCGCGAGGTGGCGACGAAGTCGTAGAAGGTGCGGTCGTCCCACAGCGGCACCAGCTTGTTCCACAGTTCTTTGAGACGTGGCACGTCGCGATCGCGGATGGCCTGCTGGATGTCGCCGAACTGCGCGCCGCTCTCCAGGGCGTCGGCCCAGGCCTCGGCCACTTCGTGGAACAGCTGCGGCAGGTCGGCGGCTTTCTCGGCGTAGTAGGTCTGGCCTTCGAGGTCGATCACCGTGCTGCCCGATGCCGGGGTCAGCGGGTTGGGGAAGGGCTTGGTCTCAAGGCCCAGCTTGTCGACGTAGTGGTAGAAGGCGGTGGACGACACCGGGAAACGCATGCCGCCCAGTTCGGCGACGATGCCGTCGGTGCCGTTGAAGGCCTGCGAGCGCAGCCGGCCACCCAGCTTGGAGGCCTCGTACACCACAGGTTTGAGGCCCAGCTTCATCAGCTCGTAGGCCGCCACCAGCCCGGCGATGCCGCCACCGACAATCGCCACTTCTTCACCGTGCCGCTCGGTGGGGATACTGCCCAGGCCGGCAGGGTGCTCCAGCCAGTCGTCGAAGGCGAAGGGGAAGTCCGGGCCGAAGATGGTGATCGGCTTTTTACCGTCGGCGGGGTGGCGGTTGTTGTTGTTCATGGAGTGACCTTGCCAGAGGGGCTGCGCTGCGGGCGGAGCCTGAGTATAGGAAATGCCTGGGGGTCATTTTAGGGAGCGGGGTGTTCGTAAATAAGATGCAGATTGTTGTCGTTATGCTTCTTGATTGGTCGTTATGTATAACATTTAAGACAATGTGACGGTTCAGGTCAGAGAGGCCAGGTGATCTACGGTCTGCGGGTATTTCTGCACCAGGCGAATCAGGGCAATGGCCTGGGCATTGGGCTGAGAGCGGCCTTGTTCCCAGTTTTCCAGGGTGCGTACGTTGGTGCGCAGGTAAGCGGCGAATACCGCGCGTGACATGTTCAGGCGCTGGCGCAGTTCGACCAGTTCATTCGGGGCCAGGGGAGCCAACTCTGCGAAGCTGACCTTGTGCGAGCGCAGGGTGAGCTTGCCGGCACGCTCGCCGGCGAGCGCGCCAAAGCCTTCGGTGAGTTCAGTGAAGATGTTGCGTGGCATTGGTTGTTCTCCTCAGGTACTCGCATTCGAGCAGTTGCTTCAGGGCTTGGCGTTGCGGTGGGCTCAGGTCGTCCTGGATTTCCTTGCCGTACAGCGTGAACAGCCAGAACTGCTGGCCGGCTGCCCACCAGTAGTAGATGACCCGGGTGCCGCCTCGTTTTCCCTTATGGCGGTGCGCATCTGCGAAACGCACCTTTCTCAGGCCGCCCGTACCCTTGATAAGGTCACCAGCATGCGGATGCAGCAGTAACAGCCGTTGCAGAAGCCTGAAATCCTCATCGTCCAGATACTCGGGGCGATGGCGCTCGAAAGCGGGCAGTTCAACAAACAGGGCATCCATGCTTTGTACGTTACCTGCGTATATTTTAGGTGGAATAGACGGTCCGTCAATGGGGCGGACTGAACTGAGCCTAAATGGGATTGGCAGGTAGTCAGGGGGTGGGGAGAGTTGCTGGATATGTCGTTAAACAGAAGGTTCTTGAGGTTCCTGAGGTGCTGGAAGGGCTGAAAGCAGCAAGCTGGGGTTGGCAGCTGCTTATTTCTGACAGATCCGACGGAAACGAAGAATTGTCTTGCGCTGCCTGTCGCCAATGCCGATGGAGGGCCTGGTTGATGCAATGGCGCCTGATGGCGCCGGTGCAATCAGCCAGGCTGCCCGCGGTCCACCTTGCTGCTGAGGATGATCGAGGTGGTGGTTTTCTCCACCCCGTCCAGGCTGCCGATCTGGTCGAGCAGCTGGTCGAGCTGTTCGGGCGAGTCGCTGTGCAGCCAGGCTACATAATCGAACTCGCCGCTGACCGCACACAGTTGCTGCACCTGGCCCATGGCGCTGAGGTGGCGCACGATTTCCTTGCCCGAGCGCGGCTGCGCCTTGATGCCGACATAGGCCTGCAGGCCGCCGCCGATCAGGCGCTGGCCCAGGCGTACGCCGTAGCCGGTGATGACCTTGTGCCGTTCCAGGCGCTCCAGGCGCGAGTTCACCGTGGTGCGGGCGATGCCCAGCTGGCGGGCAAGGGTGGCGACGCTTTCGCGGGCGTTGATCTGCAGCAGGGCGATCAGTTGGCGGTCGATGTCGTCGAGGGCGATGGTGGAGGTGGCCGGCATGGTAGGTCCCTGGGTTCGGACCGCTAGCCTAACGCAATCCCAGGCTGTCGCCAGCACCCGCACTGTCTGGTGGGCGCTGGCGGCAACCTGCGAAGGCGACGGGTGTTACGCGGTGGCCCTGATCAACGCGAAGCGCTGGTCTGCGCCACGGGGGCTGCGCACGGCGAGTTGCCGCTGCCGGTCAGGCTGGCAAGCTGGTCCATCATCTGGTTGCCCTTGTCGACCTTCTGCGCGCTTTCGGCTGCCTTCACCCGTTGGGCATAGGTGGCCGAATCGCCGCTCAGGTTCTGCTTGGTCTCCAGCACCGAGTTGGCGATGCTCAGCAGGCTGCGCCCGGTGGAAATCAGGTTGTCGCTGGCCGACGGCGTGCAGGGCGAGTTGGCGTTGGCCGCCTGGGGGCTGCCAAAGCCTTGCTGCTGCCCGCCAGGCGCGACGCAACCGCCAAGTGCGGCCAGCAGGGGTGCAACGAGCAGAGCCCCGATCATTCCCTTGGTGTTCATGTGACGTTCCCTCGGATGCTGGGCTTCGACCCGGTGCCGAAGCAGTGCACGGGATTCTGGGGCGGTGCCGCGAGGGAGAAAATAGGACGGGTGTGCTAAAGGCACATTGCCTGTGTGCCGATGGCGCAGGGGCCAGAAACGCAAAAGCCGCACAATAGCGCGGCTTTTTGGTTTTTGCTGGGCCCACACGGGCTCGAACCGTGGACCAAAGGATCATGAATTGCCTGGAGACGCTGCAAACCTAGTGAACCGCCAGTGTATTGTTTTTGTGATCAAGGTTGTTGCAAGGTGGCAATTACACACCTAAGATGCCCGCCTTCTCTCACCCGACAGCAAAGGAGGTACATCATGCAGCAGTTGATCACCCTTTGCAGGTCGCGCCTGGCTTGAACGCATTCGCCGCTACGCGTTAGCGGTACCGCAACGCCCGGCCTCTGGCCTGCCAATCCGAACATCTTTTTGTTTCAACCCATCAGGATTGGACTATGGGCACTTGCATTCGCAATTTGTCCGGCGGCGCCGTATTGGTCGCCGCGGACGACACCTGGATCGAAGGAAAAGCGATCCAGCAACTCGAAACCACCGCTCGCCTAGGTGGCATGCATCGGGTGGCCGGCATGCCGGACCTGCATCCGGGGCGTGGCTATCCAGTCGGCGCGGCATTCTTTTCCGTGGGGCGTTTGTACCCGGCGCTGGTCGGCAATGACATCGGCTGTGGCATGGCGCTGTGGCGCACGGACATCCCGACCGCCAAGCTGCATCTGGACAAGCTGGAGAAACGCCTTGGCAACCTCGACCTGCCGCTCGACGAGACGTGGCAGGAGGCCGTCGCCAGCTTCGGTTTGCCTGCCACGGGGCACGAGCGTTCTCTCGGCACCATTGGTGGTGGTAACCACTTCGCCGAGCTACAGCAACTCGATGAAACCTACGACGATGCGGCCCTGGCAGCCTTGGGCATCGAGCGCAAACACCTGCTGTTGCTGGTGCACAGCGGCTCGCGTGGTCTGGGCGAGGCGATCTTGCGTGAGCAGGTCGACCTGTTCGGTCATCACGGACTAGAGGCGGGCAGCGAGGCCTGCACTCATTACCTGGGCCGGCACGACGGCGCGCTGCGTTTTGCCGAAGCCAACCGTCAGTTGATTGCCCGGCGCATGCTCGACCGCTTGCGTGCCGATGGCGATGTACTGCTCGACATCAACCACAACCTGGTGTCGCCAGCGCAGGTCGACGGGCTCGATGGTTGGCTGCATCGCAAAGGCGCCACACCGTCGGATCAAGGGGCGGTGGTGATCCCTGGTTCGCGTGGCGACTACAGCTACCTGGTACAGCCGATCGCCGACGAGCGCAGCCTGTTGTCCCTGGCCCATGGCGCCGGACGCAAATGGATGCGCAGCGAGTGCAAGGACCGCCTCGCCTCGCGCTACAGCGTCGAGCAACTGAGTCGTACGGCACTAGGCAGCCGCGTGATCTGCGCCGACCGGGCGCTGATCTACGAGGAAGCGCCGGAGGCCTACAAGGCTATCGACTCGGTGGTGGGTGCCTTGCGTGAAGCGGGGTTGGTTCGCGTGCTGGCACGACTGAAACCGGTGCTCACCTACAAGACGCGCGGAGGGTGCTGCTGATGATCCTACTGCAACTCTCGGCGGCTCAGGGGCCGGAAGAATGTGCCCTGGCAGTGGCCAAGGCATTGCTCAGGCTGCAGGCCGAAGCGGACGCCCAGGCCGTGGCGGTACGGATACTCGAAGAAGAGCCGGGGCCGCGGCGCGGTACCTTGCGCTCGGTGTTGCTGACACTGGATGGCGAGCAGGCCGAGCGCCTGGCGGATCACTGGACGGGCTCGCTGCAATGGACGTGCAGCAGCCCCTACCGGCCGGGGCATGCGCGCAAGAACTGGTTCTTTGGGGGCGCACGGTTTGCGCCACCGGCAGCGGAATTGGCGAGCGAGATCCGCTTCGAGACCTTGCGCTCGTCCGGGCCGGGTGGTCAGCATGTCAACACCACCGACTCGGCAGTGCGCGCCACGCACCTGGCCAGCGGCGTCAGCGTCAAGGTACAGAGCGAGCGTAGCCAGCACGCCAACAAACGCTTGGCGCTGCTGCTCATCGGCCAACGCCTGGCGCAACACGCAGAGCAGGTCGACAGCGAACTGCGTGCGAAGCGGCGGTTGTTCCATCACCGCATCGAGCGTGGCAATCCACGTCGGGTGTTTCGTGGCGAGCGCTTCGAGCCGGCTGACGAGTAGATTGTGTGCGAATAGTCGTCGAGCAAAAGCCAGGCCGGGCGGCGTAGGCGGTGCCGGCCACACAAAAACGGATGAGGAAAGGGCCCGGCTCGCACTCGGGTTTACCAGTTGCAAATGAGCATTGCGTATCTGAGGTGATCCCGCCGAAAACGCAAAAGCCGCGCAATAGCGCGGCTTTTTGGTTTTTGGTGGGCCCACACGGACTCGAACCGTGGACCAAAGGATTATGAGTCCTCTGCTCTAACCGACTGAGCTATAGGCCCTCAGAAGGTGGGCCGGATTATAACGATGGTTTCGATACCGTGCCATCTGAAAGATCCGATAGTGCTATGCGCAGGAAGGTTGCAGCGAATTCGGCGGGGGGCAGGGGCAGGCTGACGATGTAGCCCTGGATCTGTTCGCAGCCTTCGGCGGCGAGGAAGCGCTGCTGGGCCTGGTTCTCCACACCCTCGGCGATGATGGTCAACTGCATGCTGCGCCCGAGCGCGATGATGGCGCGGGCGATGGCGGCGTCGTGGGGGTCGTCGGGCAGGCCGCGGATGAACGACTGGTCGATCTTGAGGATGTCCAGGGGCAGGCGCTTGAGGTAGCTGAGCGAAGAATAACCGGTGCCGAAGTCGTCGATGGCCAACTGCACGCCCAGTTGCTTGAGCTGGTGGAGGATGGCCAGGGCCTCTTCTGCCTGGCTCATGATGAAGTTTTCGGTGATCTCCAGTTGCAGGTCACCGGCCTTGAGCTGGTAGGTCTTGAGCAACTGCTCGATGCGTTTGGCCAGGCTGGGCTGACGCAGCTGGGCGCCGGCCAGGTTGACCGACAACGGGCCGAAGGCGTGATACGCGCGCTTCCAGGCGTGCATTTGCCGGCAGGCCTGCTCCAGCACCCAGTCGCCGATCTGCAGGATGCTGCCGTTTTCTTCGGCCAGGTGGATGAACTGCTCGGGCGGCACTTCGCCGAAGCTTGGGTGGGTCCAGCGGATCAGTGCCTCGGCCCCCACCAGGCTTTGGGTCTTGAGGCTGAACTTGGGCTGGAAGTTCAGGCTCAGTTCGTTGCGCTCGATGGCACGGCGCAGTTCGTGTTCCAGGGCGATGCGCTCGCTGGCCTGGGCGGTGAGGTCGCGGGTGTAGGCTTCGACGCGGTTGCGGCCCTTGGCCTTGGAGCGGTACATGGCGGCGTCGGCATTGCGGATCAGCTCTGCGGTGTCGCTGCCGTCCTGCGGGTACAGGCTGATGCCGATGCTGGCGCTGGTGAAGAACTCGTGCTCGCCGGCCTGGAACGGCGCATGGAAGCAGGCCAGCAGCTTGTTGGCGATGGCGCTGGCGTCGCTGGGTTTGTGCAGGCCGGGCAACAGGATGATGAACTCGTCGCCGCCCAGGCGGGCCACGGTGTCGACGTCACGCACCTGTTCTTTCAGGCGTTGCGCGATGCCTTTGAGCAGCAGGTCGCCGACCGGGTGGCCAAGGCTGTCGTTGATGTGCTTGAAGCGGTCGAGGTCGAGGAACAATACCGCGCCCTGGCGGTTGGATAGCTGCGCGCAACTCAGGGCTGCCTGCAGGCGGTTCTCGAACAGGGTGCGGTTGGGCAGGCCGGTCAGCGGGTCGTGGTGGGCCTGGTAGTCGAGCTTGGCCTGGGCGTGCTTGAGGCTGGAGATGTCGGCGAACACGGCGACGAAGTGGGTGATCTCGCGCTCGTTGTTGCGCACCGCGCTGATGGTCAGCCAGCCGGGGTACAGCTCGCCGTTCTTGCGCTTGTTGTAGATCTCGCCCTGCCAGTGGCCTTCGGCGGTGAGCTGGTGCCACATGGCCGCATAAAAGGCGCTGTCGTGCTGGCCGGAGGCGAGCAGGCGCGGGGTCTGGCCGAGGGCTTCGATTTCGCTGTAGCCGGTGATCTCGCTGAAGGCGCGGTTGACCGCGCTGATGCGCTGGTCGGTGTCGGTGATCAGCACGCCTTCGGCGGTGTTTTCGAACACCGTGGCGGCCAGTTGCAGTTTTTCCTGCATCAGGTGGCGCTCGGTGATGTCGCGGGCGATGGTCAGCATGCAGTCCTCGTCACCGATCGGCAGGGGCCGGGCGGAGAGCTCGCACAGGCGTATCTGGCCGTCGCTGCGGCGAATGTGGCAGCTCAGGTCGCGCACGAAGCCGTCGCGGTGCAGCAGTTCGATCAGTTGCTGGCGCTCGTTGAGGTCGACCCAGATACCCAAGTCCAGCGCGGTCTGGTCGATGCCGGGGCTGATGTCGTAGCCGGTCAGGCGGCGGAAGCCTTCGTTGACCTCCACCAGCATGCCGTCGCGCAGGCGCGACAGCAGCAGGCCATCGGGCGAGGCGTGGAAGGCCTTGGCGAACTTCTCCTCGGAGGTTTGCAACTGCTGCTGGGTTTCCTTGAGCTGGCTGATGTCGCGTACCGCTACCACCAGCGCCAGGGTGCCGTCGAGTTCGAAGGTTTCGGCCGAGGTGAGGCCGGTGAACAACTGGCCGTTGCTGCGCCGGAAGGTCATTTCCATGTTGCGGATACCGCCGCGGTGCAGGCGTTCGAGCAGCGCCGGGCCGGTGCCGCCGACGCCCCACAGTTCAAGCTCGGTGGCGGTGCGGCCCAGCACCTGCGCCGGGCTCAGGCCGATCTGCTCTTCGAAAGCTTCGTTCACCTCCAGCAGGCAGCCGTCGCTGTGCCGGGCGATGACCAAAATGTCCGGGCATTGCTGGAACACCGAGGCGAACTTCTGCTCGGACAGGCGCAGGGCGCCCTCGGCGTTTTTGGTTTCGCTGATGTCGATCATCAGGCCGCGCATCAGTGGCTTGTGGCCGTGCTGGATCATGCTGACGATATTGCGCACCCACAGGGTGTGGCCGTCGGCGCGCAATACCCGGTAGTCCAGGCTGTGGTCGCGGCCGGCGGCAGTTTCGCTGTCGCAATAGGCTTGCGCCCACAGCGCGTCCTCGGGGTGCAGGATGCTGCGCCAGAAGCCGGGCTCGAGCCACTCGCTCAAGGGGTAGCCGAGCAGGTCCTCGGCGTGGGGTGAGACGTAGTTGTAGGTGAAGTCATTGGCGTCTGCCTCCCAGGCGATCGCCGAGAGGCTCTCGACCAGGCCGCGGTAGTGGTATTCGCTGCTGCGCAGCTCCTGCTCGAGGGCGATGCGCCGGGAAATCTCCGAGCTCAACCGGCGGTTGATGCGGATCACCACGGCGAGGATGGTCACCAGCAGCAAGACGGCGGGCAGGCCGTACAGCAGCATGTCGTGCCAGAAACTGCGTTGGTCGACCACGTTGCCCACCCAGCGCTGCTGGATGTGGCTGACCTCGCCGCTGCTCATGTCGGCCATGACCTTGTCGAGAATGCCGACCAGAGTCTTCTGCTCCCGCGGGGCGGCCATGGCCAACTGGTAGCGGTAGGGCGTCTCGCCGCTGACGTAGAGGCCATCGAGCTTGAGTTGGCGCAGGCTCCAGATGCTCGAGGCAAGGTCGCCGACCACCGCGTCCACCTCGTCGGTGGCCAGGGCCTGCAGCGCGGAGCTGACGTTGGGCATGGCCACCAAATTGAGGTCGGGGTGGTGGGTGCGCAGCAGCTCGTGGGGTGCGTAGTTCTCGACCACGGCGATTTTCAGGCCGTACAGGTCGTTGAGGTTGCGCGGTTGCGGGCCGCCGGAGTGGGCGAGGATGACGATCGGGAAGTCGAGGTAGGGGCGGGTGAAGGACAGGTAGTTCTGCCGTTCGGGGGTGGACATGATGCCAGGCAGCAGGTCGATGCCGTTGTTGCGCGCCTGCTCGAGCACCTCGGTCCAGCTGCTGGGCTCGACCGGCTTGAGGGTAACCCCCAGCCGCTCCTGGATGAGCGCGATGTAGTCGGCGGCCAATCCCTGGTAGCGACCTTCCTGGTCGCGGAACTCGAACGGTGGCCAGGACGCATCCACGCCCAGGCGCAGTTGCGGGTGGGCAGCCAGCCAGGCTTTTTCTTCGTCAGTCAGGGTCAGCGCGCCGGCCGTCGTGTGCCACAGGCACAGCAACAGCAACAGAAGGGCCGGCATCAGGGGCATAGCGGCCTCTCGATTCAGGGGGTCTGACAACGAGTGTAGACGGGCCGGCGCTGCCCCGAGCCGTTTCGCGGGCAAGAAAAACCCCGGCCTTGGCCGGGGTTTGTCATCACTCGTCGAGGAAGGAGCGCAGGTGCTCGCTTCGCGTCGGGTGGCGCAGCTTGCGCAGCGCCTTGGCTTCGATCTGACGGATCCGCTCACGGGTCACGTCAAACTGCTTGCCGACTTCTTCGAGGGTGTGGTCGGTGTTCATGTCGATACCGAAACGCATGCGCAGCACCTTGGCTTCGCGTGCGGTCAGGCCCGAGAGCACGTCGCGGGTGGCTTCCTTGAGGCTTTCGACCGTGGCCACGTCGATCGGGGACTGCATGGTGGAGTCCTCGATGAAGTCGCCCAGGTGCGAATCTTCGTCGTCGCCGATCGGGGTTTCCATGGAGATCGGCTCTTTGGCGATCTTCAATACCTTACGGATCTTGTCCTCAGGCATTTCCATGCGCTCACCCAGCTCTTCCGGGGTCGGTTCACGGCCCATTTCCTGCAGCATCTGGCGGGAAATACGGTTGAGCTTGTTGATCGTCTCGATCATGTGCACCGGAATACGGATGGTGCGCGCCTGGTCGGCGATCGAACGGGTGATCGCCTGGCGGATCCACCAGGTGGCGTAGGTCGAGAACTTGTAGCCGCGACGGTATTCGAACTTGTCCACCGCCTTCATCAGGCCGATGTTGCCTTCCTGGATCAGGTCGAGGAACTGCAGGCCACGGTTGGTGTACTTCTTCGCAATAGAAATCACCAGACGCAGGTTGGCCTCGACCATTTCCTTCTTGGCGCGACGGGCTTTCGCCTCGCCAATGGACATGCGGCGGTTGACTTCCTTGATTTCGGCGACGGTCAGGCCGGTTTCGGTCTCGAGGTCGATCAGTTTCTGCTGGCAGGCGACAATGGCGGCGTCTTTCTCACCCAGGGCGGCAGCCCACTTGGTGTTGCGCTTGGCCAGGTCACCGGACCAGGTCTGGTCGGTCTCGTTGCTCGGGAACAGGCGCAGGAAGTCGGCACGCGGCATGCGCGCATCACGCACGCACAGCTGCATGATTGCACGCTCTTGCTGGCGCAGGCGGTTCAGGGCGTCGCGCACGCGCTCGACCAGTACGTCGAACTGCTTGGGTACCAGCTTGATCGGCATGAACAGGTCGGCCAGGGCCTGCAGGGCAGCGATGCTGTCCTTGGCGCTGCGACCGTTTTTCTTCACGACCTTGAGGGTGGCCTGGAGCTGATCGGCAACGGCGCCGAAGCGCTGGGCTGCAACCACGGGGTCGGGACCGCTTTCGGTCTCTTCCTCGTCGTCACTGCCTTCGCTTTCTTCTTCGTCGTCGTCCGATTCTTCCTTGGCTGCCGGGGCTTTGGCACCCGGTACCGGCACTTCTTCGGTCGGCGCGGCAATGTTGTCATCGGGGTCGATGTAGCCGCTCAGCACGTCGGACAGGCGGCCGCCTTCGGCGGTAACGCGGTCGTATTCGCCGAGGATGTAATCGACGGTGCCCGGGAAGTGGGCGATGGCGCCCATGACTTCACGGATGCCTTCCTCGATGCGCTTGGCGATTTCGATCTCGCCTTCGCGGGTCAGCAGCTCGACGGTACCCATTTCACGCATGTACATGCGCACCGGGTCGGTCGTGCGGCCGATATCGGTTTCGACTGCTGCCAACGCGGCGGCAGCTTCTTCGGCTGCGGCTTCGTCGGTGTCGGCTTCCGCCAACAGCAGGGCATCCGCATCCGGAGCACTCTCGAATACGTTGATCCCCATGTCGTTGATCATGCGGATGATGTCTTCCACCTGTTCCGGATCTGAAATATCCTCAGGCAGGTGGTCGTTGACCTCCGCGTAAGTCAGGTAGCCCTGCTCACGACCGCGGGTGATCAACTCTTTGATACGAGATTGCTGTTGCGCTTTTCCGGACATAACACCCTATCCACTGAAGGTCTTGGCGGGCAAAAAACAAGCCGAGGATTATACCCGAGCATGGGCCTCACGCGCCAGATGAGGTCGGCGTTTGTGCGGGAACATTCCGGCTCAGCAGGGCGAGGAGCTGGGTTTTTTCCTCGCTGGTCAATTCACTTTGACGTGATTTCCTGAGCAGTTGTTCCAGGCTGCGCTCGCGTTGGCGGGCGGACAAGCTAGTTATAGTGTCGAAAAACTGTTGTTCAAGGTTGTCGGCCACGATCAGCCATTCCTTTTCCGCCAGGGCCCGCAGCAAGCGGCCTTGCTCGGTGCCATGCCAGCGTGCGATCAACTGCATTGAGCTTAGCTTAGGATTTTTCTGCGCGGCTTCGATCAGTGCCACCAGCAACTGGCTGTACAGGTGCTCTTCGTCGGCGAAGTGACTGGCATCCTCGACCTTGCCGGCCAGCAGCGGGTGGTGCAGCAAGGTGCGCAGCGCGGCCAGTGCTGGCGGCTCGACAGGTGCCGGCACCCGTGGCGGCGCTTCGTCGCGCTGCTGCCAGGGCTTGCCGCCCTTGCGGTTCTTGTCCCAGGGCTTGTCGCTCCAAGGCTTTTTGCCACCGCCTTTGTTCGGTTTCCACTCCTGCTCCTGGTGCACAGGGGCGTAGTCGTGCTGCGGCATGTCGCCGTAGTCCGGGGTGTAGCTGGCCATGGCGTCGTAGTCGTAGCCAGGGTCGTAGTCCGGCACGCTGCTGGGCGCTGGCGCCTGCTGCGCCAGTTGCTCGGCCTGCTGCGTGTCGAGGCCGGTGATTTCCTTCAGGCGGTTGCGCATCAGCTGGCGCAGGTTTGCGCCGGGAACCTTTTCGATCAGCGGTGCAGCCAGGGTCGCCATGTGCGCCTTGCCTTCCAGCGAGCGCGGGTCTGCTTCGGCGCTCAGTTGCTCGAAGAAGTAGTCGGCCAGCGGTTGGGCGTGCTGGTTGATGCGTGCGCGGAAGGCGTCGGTGCCCTCGGCGCGCACCAGGCTGTCGGGGTCTTCGCCTTCGGGCAGGAACAAAAAGCGCGCGCGGCGCCCGTCCTGCAACGCCGACAGGGTCGACTCCAGGGCGCGCCAGGCAGCCTTGCGCCCGGCCTGGTCGCCGTCGAAGCAGAACAATACGCTGGGCACCACGCGGAACAGGCGCTTGAGGTGCTCTTCGCTGGTGGCGGTGCCGAGGGTGGCCACGGCATTGCGCAGCCCTTGCTGGGCCAGGGCGATGACGTCCATGTAGCCCTCGACGACGATGATTTCGTCGAGGTTGCGGTTGTGCTTGCGCGCCTCGTA
This sequence comes from Pseudomonas fakonensis, assembly GCF_019139895.1. Classification (GTDB taxonomy): domain Bacteria; phylum Pseudomonadota; class Gammaproteobacteria; order Pseudomonadales; family Pseudomonadaceae; genus Aquipseudomonas; species Aquipseudomonas fakonensis. The sequence goes on from NZ_CP077076.1 coordinate 524,407, forward strand.
CAGCCCGTAGAGCTCCTGGCCCTTGTGAAATACTGGGGTTTCCGGGGAGTTCAGGTACTTGGGCTTGTCGTCGCCCAGTACCCGGCCGCCGAAGGCGATGATGCGCCCGCGGCTGTCGCGGATCGGGAACATCACCCGGTCACGGAAGCGGTCGTAGCGCTTGCCGCTCTCGGCGTTCTCGATCAGCAGGCCGGCGTCGATCATCACCTTTTGCTGCAGTGAGTCGGCACCCAGGTGCTTGAGCAGGTTGTCCCAGCCCGGCGGGGCGAAGCCCAGGCCGAAGTCGCGGGCGATCTCGCCAGACAGGCCGCGGCCTTTGAGGTAGTCCACCGCGGCCTTGCGCGTGGGGTGGCCGCGCAGGGCCTGGCGATAGAATTCGGACGCGGCATCGAGCAGCGGGTACAGCGGCGAGTCGGTGGGCTGGCGCGGCTTGTGGTCGCGTCGGCCCTGCTCGCGGGGCACTTCCATGCCGGCGGCGCGGGCCAGTTCCTCGACAGCCTGGGGGAAGTCCAGGTTGTCGTGGTCCATGACGAAGCCCAGGGCGTTGCCACCGGCGCCGCAACCGAAGCAGTAGTAGAACTGCTTGTCGGGGCTGACCGTGAAGGAGGGGGTCTTCTCCTTGTGGAACGGGCAGCAGGCGGAGTAGTTCTTGCCGGTCTTTTTCAGTTGGACGCGCGAACTCACCACGTCGACGATATCGAGGCGGTTGATCAGGTCGTCAATGAAGCTCTGGGGAATCAGCCCGGCCATGGCAGCCTCGTCATCTGGCAACTGGCAAGTCTAAACGCTTGTGCGCGGGTGTGGGGTGCGGGGTGTTGCGGGAAGAGGTGTTGTGCTCGTCACAGCCGGTTAGGGCTCGTCAGAAAGGACGTGCACGCCTGGCAAAAAACCAGTTCTGACGTGTTGCAGCAGGTTGCCCGTGGCTTTTGCCGGGGCACCCATGGCGCATGGCCAAGGGCTTGAAACGACCGCTGCCATCAGCCCGGCACGAGGCCGGGCGGGGCAGAAGCTTTGCGTAGAACGCCTGTATCAGTACAGGCGAACGGCGCGGCGCTGTTCGCGCTGAACTTTCTTGGCGTGACGCTTAACAGCAGCAGCTGCTTTGCGCTTACGCTCGGCGGTCGGCTTCTCGTAAAACTCGCGGCTACGAACTTCAGCCAGTACACCGGCTTTTTCGCAGGAGCGCTTGAAACGACGCAGAGCTACGTCGAAGGGTTCGTTCTCTTTAACTTTGACGGCTGGCATCCAGGGCTACCTTAATTCATTACCGGGGTAGACGTGCTCCTGGCAAAACATAAGGTGTGCTGGAGAACGTCGGTTTTCAAGGGTTGCGGATGTTAACCCTTAGCTGGCCGGAATGCAAAGCCTCTGATCGAAAACCGCTGGTCGGCACTGGGTACGGGGACTATCATGCGCGGCTTCGAAATTAGCCTCTACAAGGCACGGACCCATGCTAGTACTGGGATTGGAAACATCCTGCGACGAAACTGGCGTCGCATTATACGACAGTGAGCGCGGCCTGTTGGCCGACGCGCTGTTCAGCCAGATCGACCTGCACCGCGCCTTTGGCGGCGTGGTGCCCGAGCTCGCCTCGCGCGATCACGTCAAGCGGATGCTGCCGCTGATCCGCCAGGTGCTGCAAGAGGCCGACTGCGTCGCCACCGACATCGACGCCATCGCCTACACCGCAGGCCCTGGCCTGGTGGGCGCGCTGCTGGTGGGCGCCTCCTGCGCCCAGGCGCTGGCGTTCGCCTGGGGCATACCGTCCATCGGCGTGCACCATATGGAAGGCCACCTGCTGGCACCGATGCTCGAAGAGCAGCCGCCGGAGTTTCCGTTCGTCGCCTTGTTGGTGTCGGGCGGTCATACGCAGTTGGTGAAGGTCGACGGCATCGGCCAGTACGAACTGCTGGGCGAAAGCCTGGACGACGCCGCTGGCGAGGCCTTCGACAAGACCGCCAAGCTGATCGGCCTGAACTACCCGGGCGGCCCGGAAATCGCCCGCCTGGCCGAGCAAGGCACGCCGGGGCGCTTTACCTTCCCGCGGCCGATGTGCGACCGCCCGGGCCTGCAGTTCAGTTTCAGCGGCCTGAAAACCTTCGCCCTGAACACCTGGCAGCAATGCCGTGACGCCGGGGACGACAACGAGCAAACCCGTTGCGACGTGTCGCTGGCGTTCCAGCAGGCGGTGGTGGAGACTTTGACCTTCAAGTGCAAGCGCGCCCTCAAGCAGACCGGCCTCAAGCGCCTGGTCATTGCCGGTGGCGTGAGCGCCAACAAGGCCTTGCGCGAAGCACTGGAAGACATGCTGGCGGGCATCAAGGGCAACGTTTACTACGCCCGCCCGCGCTTTTGCACCGACAACGGCGCCATGATCGCCTATGCCGGTTGCCAGCGCCTGATGGCCGGGCAGCAGCAGGACCTGGCAATCAGCGTGCAGGCGCGCTGGCCGATGGAGCAGCTGCCGCCGGTCTGAAACTCGCCGGGCAGGCTAGAAATGCCGTTCGCGCCCGGCGAACAGGTCGCGCAGGTTGCTGCGGTGGCGCCACACGATCATCACCGTCAGCACGGTCATCGGCAGCAGCGCCGCAGGCTCGCGCCAGGCCAGCAGGGGCAGTGTCAGCGGGGTGGCGATCAGCGCCGCGAGCGAGCTGGTGCGGGTGAGGCGGAAGGTCAGCAGCCAGGCGCCGATGGCCAGCAGTGCCGCCGGGAAGTACAGGGCCATGAGCATGCCGGCCGCAGTGGCCACGCCCTTGCCGCCCTGGAAGCGAAAGTACAACGGCAGCAGGTGGCCGAGCACGGCGCAGACGCCGACCCAGGCTTGCTCCTGCAGGTCGAGCCCGGCCAGGCGAGCCAGCAGCACCGGCAGCATGCCCTTGCACAGATCGCCCAGCAGGGTGAGGATCGCCAGCTTGCGCCCTGCCAGGCGCAGCATGTTGGTGGCACCGGCGTTGCCCGAACCGCTGGAGCGCGGGTCGGGGCTGCCGCTGAGGCGGCTCAGGACGATGGCGAAAGACACGGAGCCAAGCAGGTAGGCAAGCAGCGCCAGTGACCAAAACATGCTAACTATTCCGGGCGAGGACGCCCCGATTCTAACGGCGCCCGTCGCCCTTGTCGTGCTGTGGAGAGAAGTGCTTGGACAGAGTGTTCATCGAAGGCCTGGAAGTCGATACCGTCATCGGTGCCTATGACTGGGAGCGGGATATTCGCCAGTGCCTGCGCCTGGACCTGAGTTTCGCCTGGGACAACCGCCCGGCCGCCGCCGGTGACGACCTGGCCCTGGCGCTGGACTACGCCAGTGTGACGGCGCGTATTCAGGCATTTGCCGAGCAGGCCCGCTTCGAACTGGTGGAAACCTTTGCCGAGCGCCTGGTGGCGGTGCTGATGGCCGAATTCAACATTCCCTGGGTGCGGCTGAAGCTGACCAAGCCGGGCGCGGTACCGGCGGCCCGTGGCGGCGTGGGCGTGGAGATCGAGCGCGGATGTCTTTGAGTACGGTTTACCTAGGGCTTGGCAGCAACATTGACCGCGAGCGGCACCTGTGTGCGGGGCTCGATGCGCTGGCGGCGATACTCGCCGACATGCGCTGCTCGCCGGCGTTCGAGAGCCAGGCGGTGGGGATCAAGAGCGGGCCGTTCATCAATTTCGTGGTGACCGGCAAGACCGACCTGCCGCTGCTGGAGCTGGACCGCCGGCTCAAGTTCATCGAGGCCGACAATGGCCGTTACGCACCGGACCGCAAGGGCTTGCCGCTGGATATCGACGTGCTGATGTACGACGGCCTGCACGGCACCTTCGACGGTTTGGTGCTGCCGCGGGCGGAGATTCTGAAGAACGCTTTCGTGCTGTGGCCTCTGGCGCTGCTGGCGCCGGACCTGCTGCACCCGGGGGCGGGCAAGCCCATGGCGCAGCTGTGGCAAGAGGCGAGCATCGACCAGGTGCTGGCGCCGGTGGCGTTCGAGTGGCGGGGGTTGCAGCTGACTGCGGTGTAGGCCTGTGCTGGCCTCATCGCCGGCAAGCCGGCGATAGAGCCACCGAGAATCAACCTGCCGTGTAGGCCTCAAGCGCCTTCAGCCGTTCACCCTTGAGCGCTTCGCCCAAGGCCTGGCCAGTCAGCCCTTGTTCCACCAACGGCTTCACATCCACCGCCCGTGCAGCCTCAGCCGCGCCGCGCAGGTATTCGCCCTGTGGATAACCTGGCCCCAGCGCCGCCATTTCGCAGGCGGCGATGAAGTCCTCGAAACGTTGCGGGCGCCGGTACACATCGAACTTTTGCAGCATTTCCAGCAGGTTTGCCGGCGCCATTGCCAGTGCCTGGTCGGCACGCTCGGCAAATTCTCCCACCAGTACTGCCAGTTCCTGGCATTCACGCGGGGCCTTGAAGCGCTGGTTGAGTGCCTTGATCGCTGCAGGCTCAAGCCCGCGCAGCAGGCAGGCCCAGCGCACCGGCAACGCTTGCTGGCGCTGAGCGGCCTGGTGCAGTGCGGCCAAGGTATCGGCGCCCTGCGCAAGTTCAGGCATCAGATGTTCCAGCGCGCCACAGCTGCGCAGCACTTCGATGAACACCTGTGGCTCGCTTTCCATCAGCGCCCGTTCGATCTCCTTCCAGCTGCGTTCGGCGGTCAGCGCCTGCAACTCGCCCGACTCGCCAATCTGGCGCATCAGTGCCAGAGTTTCGTCGGCCACCTTGAAACCCAGTGGCGCGTAGCGGGCGGCGAAGCGGGCAACGCGCAGCACGCGTAGGGGATCTTCGGCGAACGCCGGGGAAACATGGCGAAGAAGGCGTTGGTCAAGGTCGCGCTTGCCGTGGTACGGGTCGTACAGCGTGCCCTGTTCGTCTTCGGCCATGGCGTTGATGGTCAGGTCGCGACGGATCAGGTCGTCTTCGAGGGTGACGTCCGGGCTTGCGTGAAAAGTGAAGCCGCCGTAGCCGCGCCCGCTCTTGCGCTCGGTGCGGGCCAGGGCGTATTCCTCGCCGGTGTGCGGGTGCAGGAATACCGGGAAATCGGCACCGACGGGGCGAAAGCCTTGAGCTTGCATCTGTTCGACAGTAGCGCCCACCACCAACCAGTCGACATCGCTGACCGGACGGCCGAGCAGGCGGTCGCGCACGGCGCCGCCAACCTTGTAGATCTGCATGTGAAACCTCCATTTCTGCCGACAGGATAACGTGTCGGCAGAAATGAAGCAGACTAGAGGTGGTGCACCACGGCCAGGTCCATCCGCCCATAGTCGCCAGTGTCGCCGTGTTCGTTGCGCGGTGGCATGTGATGGGTCTTCATCACCTGCTCGCCCTGTACCGTCTCCAGGTGGATGTCGAAGCCCCACAGACGGTGCAGGTGCTTGAGTACTTCGTCGGTGGAATCGCCCAGCGGCTTGCGGTTGTGCTGCTGGTGGCGAAGGGTGAGGGAGCGGTCGCCGCGCCGGTCGATGCTCCAGATCTGCACGTTGGGTTCGCGGTTGCCGAGGTTGTACTGCGCGGCCAGCTGCTCGCGAATGGTGCGGTAGCCGTCTTCGTCGTGGATTGCCGGCACCAGCAGGTCATCGCGCTGGTCGTCGTCAAGGATGCTGAACAGCTTGAGATCGCGGATCACCTTCGGTGACAGGTACTGCAGGATGAAGCTTTCATCCTTGAAGCTGCTCATGGCGAACTTGATGGTCGACAGCCAGTCGCTGCCGGCGATGTCGGGGAACCAGCGGCGGTCTTCCTCGGTGGGGTTTTCGCACATGCGGCGGATGTCGGTGTACATGGCAAAGCCTAGGGCATAGGGGTTGATGCCGCTGTAATACGGGCTGTCGAAGCCGGGTTGGAATACCACGCTGGTGTGCGACTGCAAGAACTCCATCATGAAGCCTTCGGTGATCAGCCCCTCGTCGTACAGGTCGTTCATCAGGGTGTAGTGCCAGAAGGTCGCCCAACCTTCGTTCATTACCTGGGTTTGCCGCTGCGGGTAGAAGTACTGGGCGATCTTGCGCACGATGCGCACCACTTCGCGCTGCCAGGGTTCGAGCAGCGGGGCGTTTTTCTCGATGAAATAGAGGATGTTTTCCTGTGGTTCGGAAGGGAACCGCGCATCGTCGCGTTCCCCGCCTTTTTCGGCGCTCTTGGGGATGGTGCGCCACAGGTCGTTGATCTGCCGTTGCAAATGCTCTTCACGGTCTTTCTGGCGCCGCCGTTCTTCTTCGGCAGAGATCGGGTAGGGGCGCTTGTAGCGGTCGACGCCGTAGTTCATCAGCGCGTGACAGGAATCGATCAGGTCTTCCACGGCATCGATGCCGTGGCGCTCTTCGCACTGGGCGATGTACTGCTTGGCGAACACCAGGTAATCGATGATCGAGGTGGCGTCGGTCCAGGTGCGGAACAGGTAGTTGCCCTTGAAGAAACTGTTGTGGCCGTAGCAGGCGTGGGCGATCACCAGTGCCTGCATGCACATGGTGTTCTCTTCCATCAGGTAGGCGATGCAGGGGTCGGAGTTGATCACGATCTCGTAGGCCAGGCCCATCTGGCCACGGCTGTAGGACTTTTCGGTGCTGAGGAATTGCTTGCCGTAGGACCAGTGGTGGTAACCCAGGGGCATGCCCACCGAGGCGTAGGCGTCCATCATCTGCTCGGCGGTGATCACCTCGATCTGGTTGGGGTAGGTATCCAGGGCGTAGCGCGCGGCCAGGCGGCTGATTTCGCGGTCGTACGTCTGGATCAGCTCGAAGGTCCACTCCGAGCCGACTGAAATGGGCTGGCGTCTCTGTGCTCTGGCGGTCATGTGGCTAACCTGCGCTGGAAGAGTTCACGGAAGACCGGGTAGATGTCGCCGGCCGATACCAACTGTTGCTGGGCGAAGGTGTCGGGGAAGCTCTCGCCGATACGCTCGTACTCGTACCACAGCGCCTGATGCTCACGCGGGGTGATCTCGACGTAAGTGTAGTACTGCACGTGGGGCATGATCTGCTTGGACAGGATGTCGCGGCAGATCGGCGAATCGTCGTTCCAGTTGTCGCCGTCGGAGGCTTGGGCTGCGTAGATGTTCCAGTCGCTGGCCGGGTAGCGTTCGGCCATGATCTCCTGCATCAGCTTGAGTGCGCTGGAAACGATGGTGCCGCCGGTCTCGCGGGAGTAGAAAAACTCTTCCTCGTCCACTTCGCGGGCGCTGGTGTGGTGGCGGATGAACACCACTTCGATACGGTCGTAGTTCCGCTTGAGGAACAGGTACAAGAGGATGAAGAAACGCTTGGCGATATCCTTGGTGGCCTGGGTCATCGAGCCGGAAACGTCCATCAGGCAGAACATCACGGCTTTCGAGCTGGGGTTGGGCTGCTTGACCAGCAGGTTGTACTTGAGGTCGAAGGTGTCGAGGAACGGCAGGCGGTTGATGCGTGCCTTCAGCCGCACGATCTCGGCTTCGGTCTCTTGAATGTCGGTGAAATTGTCAGGTTCTTCGACCCGCAGGCGCTCCAGCTCCTTTTGCGCCTCGCGCAACAGTGCGCGGCTGCTGCCGGTCAGAGCGATACGCCGGGCATGGGCTGAACGCAGCGTGCGCACGATGTTGATGCGTGACGGGTTGCCTTCGTTGGCGATGCCGGCGCGCACGGTCTTGAAGGTGTCGGCGCCGGTGAGGTGGCGCTTGACCAGGTTGGGCAGCTCGAGGTCCTCGAACATGAACTCGAGGAACTCTTCCTGGGTGATCTGGAAGACGAACTCGTCCATGCCTTCGCCGGAGTTGCCGGCCTTGCCGCGCCCGCCGCCACCACCACCACCCTGCGGGCGGGCGATGTGCTCGCCGGCGGTAAATTCCTTGTTGCCGGGGTGAACCACGGTCTGCTTGCCGCCGCGGCCGTGGTGCAGTACTGGCTCGTCGATGTCGCGGCCGGGGATGCTGATCTGCTCGCCATGCTCCATGTCCATGATGGAGCGGCGGCTTACGGCTTCTTCGACGGCTTTCTTGATGTGCTCACGGTAGCGCCGCAAGAAGCGCTGGCGGTTGACCGTGCTCTTGTTCTTGCCGTTCAGGCGTCGGTCGATTACGTAGCTCATGGGCCCTCCGATAGCGGGTTACAGCTGCAAGCTTCAAGCTACGAGCTGCAAGCAAAAGCGCTGGCTGCCGCCACGACGGGGGCGCCTGCGCGCACCCGCCCGTGACGTTTCGCTTTTACTGCGATTTGCGGACCCGCAGGTACCATTCCGACAGCAGGCGTACCTGTTTGTCGGTGTAGCCGCGTTCGACCATCCGGGTGACGAAGTCGTTGTGCTTCTGTTGATCCTCCTTGCTGGCCTTGGCATTGAAGCTGATGACCGGCAGCAGGTCCTCGGTGTTGGAGAACATTTTCTTCTCGATCACCACCCGCAGCTTCTCGTAGCTGAGCCAGCTGGGGTTCTTGCCGTTGTTGTTGGCGCGGGCACGCAGCACGAAGTTGACGATCTCGTTGCGGAAGTCCTTCGGGTTGCTGATGCCGGCCGGTTTCTCGATTTTTTCCAGCTCTTCGTTGAGGGCGATGCGGTTGAGGATTTCGCCGGTTTCCGGGTCGCGGTATTCCTGGTCCTGGATCCAGAAGTCGGCGTACAGCACGTAGCGGTCGAAGATGTTCTGGCCGTATTCGCTGTAGGACTCCAGGTATGCAGTCTGGATTTCCTTGCCGATGAACTCGATGTAGCGCGGGGCCAGGTATTCCTTCAAATACCGCAGGTAGCGCTCGCGCACCTCGGCCGGGAACTGCTCTTGCTCGATCTGCTGTTCCAGTACATACAGCAGGTGCACCGGGTTGGCGGCCACTTCGTGGGGGTCGAAGTTGAACACCTTGGAGAGGATCTTGAAGGCGAAACGGGTCGAGAGGCCGTTCATGCCCTCATCGACACCGGCGGAGTCGCGGTACTCCTGAATCGACTTGGCTTTGGGGTCGGTATCTTTGAGGTTCTCACCGTCATACACGCGCATTTTCGAGTAGATGTTCGAGTTTTCCGGCTCCTTGAGCCGCGACAGCACGGTGAACTGGGCGAGCATCTTCAGGGTGTCGGGCGCGCAATGGGCCTTGGCCAGCGAGCTGTTGATCAGCAGCTTGTCGTAGATCTTGATCTCGTCGCTGACCCGCAGGCAGTACGGCACCTTGACGATGTAGATACGGTCGATGAAGGCTTCGTTGTTCTTGTTGTTGCGGAAGGTATGCCACTCCGATTCGTTGGAGTGGGCCAGCAGGATGCCGGTGTACGGAATGGCGCCGAGGCCCTCGGTGCTGTTGTAGTTGCCTTCCTGTGTGGCGGTAAGCAACGGGTGCAGCACTTTGATGGGGGCCTTGAACATCTCGACGAATTCCATCAGGCCCTGGTTGGCGCGGCACAGCGCGCCCGAGTAGCTGTAGGCGTCGGCGTCGTTCTGCGGGAATTCCTCGAGCTTGCGGATATCCACCTTGCCCACCAGTGCCGAGATATCCTGGTTATTCTCGTCACCGGGTTCGGTCTTGGCGATGGCAATCTGGTTGAGGATGGAGGGGTAGAGCTTGACCACCCGGAACTTGCTGATGTCGCCGCCGAACTCCTGCAGGCGCTTGGTGGCCCAGGGCGACATGATGGTGTTGAGGTAGCGCCGCGAGATGCCGTATTCCTCTTCGAGGATCGCCCCGTCTTCGGTGGCGTTGAACAGCCCCAGGGGCGATTCGAATACCGGTGAGCCCTTGATGGCGTAGAAGGGCACCTTTTCCATCAGCTGCTTGAGTTTCTCGGCCAGCGACGACTTGCCGCCGCCTACCGGGCCCAGCAGATAGAGGATTTGTTTCTTCTCTTCCAGGCCTTGGGCGGCGTGGCGGAAGTAGGAGACGATCTGGTCGATGCACTCTTCCATGCCATGGAAGTCGGCAAAGGCCGGATAGCGGCGAATCACCTTGTTGGAGAAAATCCGCGACAGCCTGGAGTTGCTTGAGGTGTCGATCAGTTCCGGCTCACCGATGGCCAGCAACAGCCGTTCAGCCGCCGATGCGTAGGCACTGCGATCCTCTTTGCACAGCTCGAGGTACTCCTGCAGCGAGAGTTCTTCCTGGCGCGTAGACTCGAAGCGTTGTTGGAAGTGGCTAAAAATACTCATGACGTCACCTCGCTCGATACGTGGAGACGACGCCGGATCAGTCAGCTGATGCTGGCATGCAATCGGGGAAACCGATTGCTGTATACCCCCCAGAACACCCTGAAACGCTACCGATGACCCGCACGCCGGTGTACCGGCTCTCCCCTTTTTTGGATGGCCTGAGCTTAAGAGTAGTTGGTTCTGGCCAAGGTCAAGGGCGGGGAGCCAAGAAGACGCCTACGACCGTTCGTCAGGTCGGGCGCGAGCCCGCAGGGAATGCGGGCTGCAGTAAAAATGAAAAAATTACTCGGCGCTGCCCTGGGCGGTTTCGCCCGGGTAGGTGGCGCGCCACAGCTCGAAACCACCGTCCACGCTGTAGACGTCGGAGAAGCCCTGACCGACCAGGTAGGCGGCGGCGCTCTGGCTGGAGTTGCCGTGGTAGCAGACCACCAGCGTCGGGGCGTCGAGGTCGGCGTTGCGGATGAAATCGGCTACCGAGTGGTTGTCCAGATGCCGGGCGCCGGTGATGTGGCCGGCGGCGAAAGCCTGCGAGTCGCGGATGTCGACCACGACGGCGCCTTGAGCGCGCAGGGCCAGGGCCTGTTCAGGGGGGATGCGCTTGAATTCGCTCATGGGGTGGTTCCTTCAGAACTGATCGAGGGGGTGGCTGGCGGGCGCGGGGTGCCTTCGCGGGTGCAGTCGCAGCGGTGGTATTCGCCGCTGTCGACGTTGTACAGGGTCATGGCGCCGCCCCACACGCAGCCGGTGTCGAGGGCGATCACGCCGGGCACGTCGACGCGGCCTTCAAGGGCAGCCCAGTGGCCGAAGATGATCTTCACGTGACGTGAGCGGCGGTCGGGGTGGGCGAACCAGGGTTTGTAGCCCTTCGGTGCGCTGTCCAGGCCCTCTTTGCTCTTGAGGTCGAGCTTGCCGGTGGCGGTGCAGAAGCGCATGCGGGTGAAGTAGTTGGTGATCACCCGCAGGCGTTCGATGCCGGCGAGGTCCTTGCTCCACTTGTTCGGCTCGTTGCCGTACATGCCGTCGAGGTAAGGCTGCAGGCGGTTGTCGTCGCGCAGCACCTGCTCGACCTCTGCTGCCAGCTCCAGGGCCCGGCCCAAGGTCCACTGCGGTGGGATGCCGGCGTGAGCCATGGCGATACCGCGGGCCTCGTCGTAGTGCAGCAGCTTCTGATGGCGCAGCCAGTCGAACAGGCGGTCGGCGTCGGGGGCTTCGATGATCTCGCGCAGGGTGTCGCTTTTTTTCAGGCGCTCGACGTTGTGCCAGGCGGCCAGCAGGTGCAGGTCGTGGTTGCCCAGCACGCAAACCAGCGCGTGGCGGATCGAATACAGGTAGCGTAGGGTTTCCAGTGACTCGGGGCCACGGTTGACCAGGTCGCCCACCAGCCACAGGCGGTCGACGGCCGGGTCGAAATGCACGCGTTCGAGCAGGCACTTGAGCGGTTGCAGGCAGCCCTGCAGGTCACCGACCGCGTAAGTGGCCATCAGTGCAGCGCCCCGGGTACCGCCAGGCGGAACGGGGCGACCGGCGCGTCGAAGCGTTTGCCGTCTTCGGCGAACATCTGGTAGCTGCCCTGCATGGTGCCGACCCGGGTGCTGATCACCGCACCGCTGCTGTAGGTGTGGCTTTGGCCGGGTTCGATCAGTGGTTGCTGGCCGATCACCCCGGCGCCGCGCACTTCTTCGACCTCACCGTCACCGTTGGTGATCAGCCAATGGCGGGACATCAGCTTGGCGGTGAGCGTGCCGTTGTTCTGCACGGTGATGGTGTACGCGAAGGCGAAACGATTGCTTTCGGGGTCGGATTGGTCTTTGAGGTAGCGGGTCACGACGCTGACGTCGATCTGGTAACGGGGGTCGGACATGCAAGGGCCTTGGGGAACATACGCAATAACGCAGTCTAGGCCATTGGGAGGGGCGAGGGCCAGCGGTGTGGGGGGGGAGATGAGTGTGGTCAGTGCCGCCCCCATCGCGGGGCAAGCCCGCTCCCACAGGTATCGCACAATTCCTGTAGGAGCCGGCTTGCCGGCGATGGCGTTTACTGCTGCTGTTCGGCCAGCTTGTCGGCCAGGCGCACGAAGGCGGCCAGGTCGAGCTGCTCGGGGCGCAGGCTGCCGTCGACGCCGGCGGCTTCGATGGCCTGGCTGTCGAGCACGCCCTTGAGCGTGTTGCGCAGGGTCTTGCGGCGCTGGTTGAAGGCTTCGCGGACCACGTGCTCCAGCAGTTTCGGGTTTTTTGCCGGGTGCGGCAGCACTTCGTGGGGCACCAGGCGCACGATGGCCGAGTCGACCTTCGGTGGCGGGTTGAAGGCACCAGGCCCGACGTTGAACAGGTGCTCTACGCGGCAGTGGTACTGCACCATGATCGACAACCGCCCCCAGTCGCCACCGCCCGGGCCTGCGGCCATGCGCTCGACCACTTCCTTTTGCAGCATGAAGTGCATGTCGCGGATCAGCTGGGCGTGATCAAGCAGGTGGAAGATCAGCGGGGTGGAGATGTTGTAGGGCAGGTTGCCGACCACCTTGAGGCTGCGCTCTGGCACACCCAGTTGGTTGAAGTCGAACTTCAGGGCATCGCCCTGGTGCAGGCGGAAGTTGTCACGGCCGGCGAACTTGTGTTGCAGGATCGGCACCAGGTCCTTGTCCAGCTCCACCACGTCCAGCTGTGCGCCGCTGCCCAGCAGGCCCTCAGTCAGGGCGCCCTGACCCGGGCCGATTTCCAGCAGGTGTTCACCGGCCTTGGCGTTGATAGCCCGCAGAATGCGGTCGATGATCCCTGCATCGTGCAGGAAGTTCTGGCCGAAGCGCTTGCGCGCCCGGTGTTGGTATTGCTCGTTCATGGTCGGTTCTCGGCCATCTGGTAGGCGGTTTGCAGGGCGACGCGCAGGCTGCCGGTGTCGACCTTGCCGCTGCCGGCCAGGTCCAGGGCGGTGCCGTGGTCGACCGAGGTGCGGATGATCGGCAGGCCCAGCGTCACATTGACCGCAGCGCCGAAGCCTTTGTACTTGAGTACCGGCAGGCCCTGGTCGTGGTACATCGCCAGCACCGCGTCGCAGTGCTCCAGATATTTGGGGGTAAACAGGGTATCGGCCGGCAGCGGGCCGCGCAGGTCCATGCCTTCGGCGCGCAGGCGCTCAAGCGCAGGCTCGATGATGTCGATTTCTTCGCGGCCCAGGTGGCCGCCTTCTCCGGCGTGGGGGTTGAGCCCGCAGACCAGGATGCGTGGGTTGGCGATACCGAACTTGTCGCGCATGTCTGCGTGCAGGATACGGGTGACCCGTTCCAGGCGCTCAGGGGTGATGGCGTCGGCGATATCGCGCAGGGGCAGGTGGGTGGTGACCAGAGCCACGCGCAGGCCATGGGTGGCCAGCATCATTACCACCTGCCGGGTGTGGGTGAGGTCGGCGAGGAATTCGGTATGCCCGGAGAAGGCGATACCGCTCTCGTTGATCACGCCCTTGTGCACTGGCGCGGTGATCATCCCGGCGAAATCGCCGTTCAGGCAGCCGTTGCCGGCGCGGGTGAGGGTCTCGAGGACGAACGCGGCGTTGGCCTTGTCCAGCTGACCGGCCGTTACCGGTTTGGCCAGTGCTGTGTCCCACACATACAAGCTGCCTGCAGGCGCAGGCTGGTCGGGGAACTGGCCGGGGGCAACCGGCAGCAGGCTGACGGCCAGCCCAAGCTGCGTGGCCCGCTCGGCGAGCAGGTCACGGCTGGTGATGGCGATCAGGGGGTGGGGCTGGGCCTCGGCGGCGAGCAGCAGGCACAGGTCGGGGCCTATGCCGGCTGGCTCGCCGGGTGTAACGGCGAAGCGCAGGGGCTTCACTGGGCGGCCTGGTCAGCGCCAGGCAGCTTGATTTCAACGTAGGCTTCGTCGCGGATCTGGCGCAGCCAGGTCTGCAGCTCTTCGTCGTATTTGCGGTTACGCAGCACGCCCATGGCCTGCTGTTCACGGGCCTGCTCGGTGCTGTCGGTGGCGCGGCGGCCCAGTACTTCCAGTACGTGCCAGCCGTATTGGGTCTGGAACGGCTTGGTCACGACGCCTTGCTGGGCATTGGCCATCTGCTCGCGGAACTCCGGCACCAGGCTGTTCGGGTCGACCCAGTTGAGGTCGCCACCGTTGAGTGCCGAGCCCGGGTCTTCCGAGAAACTCTTCGCCAGTTCTGCGAAGTCTTCGCCGTTTTCGATGCGCTCGTAGATACGCTCGGCCAACTGCTTGGTGGCGGCTTCGTTGCGGATCTCGCTTGGCTTGATCAGGATGTGGCGCACATGCACTTCGTCACGCAGCACGCTTTCGCTGCCACCACGCTTCTCTTCCAGCTTGAGGATGATGAAGCCGTTGGGGATGCGGATCGGCTGGGTGATGTCACCGATGGCCATGCTGCTGAGCATCTTGGCGAAGTCAGGTGGCAGCTGGCCGGCTTTGCGCCAGCCCATCTCGCCGCCTTCCAGGGCGTTTTCACTGGCCGAGTTGGCGATTGCCAGCTGGCCGAAGTCGCCACCCTGGCGCAGTTGCTGGTAGACGTCACCGACCTTGCGCGCAGCCTTCTGGATGTCTTCGGAGTTGGCGGCTTCCGGGGTGGGGATGAGGATGTTGGCGAGGCGGTACTCTTCCGACATCTGCATCTTGCCCATGTCCGAGTTGAGGAAGTTCTTCACTTCCTGCTCGGACACCTGGATGCGCTCGGCCACGCGGCGCTGACGCACGCGGCTGATGATCATCTCGCGCTTGACCTGCTCGCGGGCGTCATCGAACGACAAGCCGTCGTGGGCCAGCGCAACACGGAACTGCTCCAGCGACATGCCGTTGCGCTGGGCAATGGTGCCGATGGCCTGGTTCAGTTCTTCGTCGGTGATGCGAATGCCGGAGCGCTCGCCGATCTGCAGTTGCAGGTTTTCGACGATCAGGCGCTCCAGCACCTGTTGTTCCAAGGCGCCTGAGGGTGGCACACCGCCGCCGCGCTTGGCGATGGTCTGCTGCACTTCGCGCACGCGCTGGTCCAACTGGCTTTGCATGACCACGTCGTTGTCGACGATGGCCACTACGCGGTCAAGGGGTTGCGGTGCGGCATGCACCGCGCCGCTCAGCATTACAGCGCCCAGCAACACCGGGCGCAGTCGATCAATAAGCTTGGTCTTCACGTGTACGATAACCTTGAATGCCTTGGTCCAGGAACGACTCGACCTTGTTGCCCATGACGCCGCCGAGGCCTTTGAGCACGATCTGCAGGAAGATACCGTGGTCGCCCTTCTCGTTTGCCGGGGTAGCCTGGCTGAAGTCGTCGTAGTCGACCCAGTAACGGTTGATCAGACGCAGTTTCCAGCAGCAACTGTCGTACTCGAAGCCACCGAAGGCTTCCAGGGTGCGGTTGCGGTTGTAGTCGTGCTGCCAGCGCGCGATGGCGTTCCACTGCGGGACGATCGGCCAGATGACCGAGAAGTCGTGCTGCTGGATCTTGTAGTAATCCTTGATGTAGTTCGCATCACCCGAGGTGCCGTAGTCGCCGCCACCCACTTTCCACGTACCGGTAATCGAGTCGTAGTTGATGGTGTCGTTGCGATAGCGGTAGCCGAGGTTGACGATCTTGTTCGGATTGTCCTCAGGCTGGTAGTGGAACATTGCGCTGGCCGAACGGGTCGAGCTGCTGTCCGGGTCCCAGTTGAAGTCCGAATTGAAGCGCCAGTCGCGGTTGAAGGCGTATTCGTATTCCAGCGCATACGGCGACACGCTGGACTGGCTGTCCTTGCGGGTGCGGTAGTCGATGCCCGGCAGCTGGACCTTGCGGTCTTGGAAGTAGTAGGCCTGGCCAACGCTGAAACGCTGACGCTGGAAGCCGTTGGGCTCGATCCAGCGGCTGGTCACGCCCAGCGACAGCTTGTTCTCGTCACCGATGCGGTCGGTGCCGGAGAAACGGTTGTCACGGAACAGCGAGCTGTAGTTGAACAGGCTCTCGTTGGTGTCGAACAGCGGGATGTCCGACTGGTCCTTGTTCGGGACGTAGAGGTAGAACAGGCGCGGTTCGAGGGTCTGGCGGTAATCCTTGCCGAACAGCTGGGTATTGCGATCGAAGTACAGGCCGCTGTCGACGCTGAAAATCGGGATGTCGCGGTTGATCGAGCTGCTGTAGCTGCCGTAGCCGGGTTTCGACGCCAGGGTCACCGCCTCAGCCCGACCTTGGCTGTCCAGGTCGAGGTTGTAGTTGGTGTAGACGTACTTGAGCTTCGGTGTGATGTAGCCGTAGCCCGCTTCCATCGGCAAGCTGATGGCCGGTGCGAAGTTCAGGCGCGTACCGTTGGCCCGGGCGATGCCGGCGATGTTCTGGTCCAGGCGGCGGCCATCAAGGCCGGCCGTGGTGTCCAGCTCGCCGTCCTCGTTGAATACCGGGCCGTGCTTGAGGTCACGTTCGAAGCGCACCGCTTCGGTTTCGTAGCTCAGGTCGAAGCCGCTTGGATGGAACGGCAGCATGCCGTTCAAGGTGACCTGAGGCAGGCGATCGTAAGGCGTGACCTGCGACAGCGTGGCCATTTCGTAGGCATGCACGTTCAGGCGGGCGGTGTAGGTGTCGCCACGGTAGGTCAGCGCGCCTTGCTGGTCGACCACATCCTTGCTCTCGACGCCGATCTGGTCGGATTCGAGGTCCTGGAAATAGAACGGGTCGCTGATGTCGGTGTAGTTCACCTCGGTCATCAGGCGCTCGTCCAGGCCGCCCTTGTGCTGCCAGTTGATCATCCAGCGATCTTTCTGGTAGTCGGTCTGGTCCTTGCGGTCGTCGTTCTCGTCGTTGAGGAACGCGCCGCCGAACTGGCCTTCGCTGGACTTGGTCAGGTAGCGGAACTCGCCTTCCATCAGCAGGCCGCGCTTGCTCATGTAGCGCGGGTACAACGTGGCGTCGTAGTTAGGTGCCAGGTTGAAGTAGTAGGGCGTGACCAGCATGAAGCCGGTGTCGCCACTGCTGCTGAACGAAGGTGGCAGGAAGCCGGACTGGCGACGGTCGTCGATCGGGAAGTAGATATACGGCGTGTACAGCACCGGAATATCCTTGACCCGCAGGGTGACGTTGGTCGCGGTACCGAAGCCGGTGGCCGGGTTCAGTGTGATGTTGTTGCCCTTGAGCTGCCATGCGTTGCTGCCCGGCTCACAGGTGGTATAGGTACCGTCCTTGAGGCGGATGATGGCGTTCTCGGCGCGCTTGGCGTACAGCGCGTTACCGCGGATGTGCGACTTGTGCATCACATATTCGGCGTTGTCGACCCGGGCTTCGCCGGTATCGAGCTGGATCTGCGCTTCGTCGCCGACTACCAGGGTGCCGTTGTCGCGGATCTTGACGTTGCCCTTGAGCTCGCCGCGGTTTTCGGTCTGGTACAGGTTGGCCTCATCGGCTTCGGCCTGCATGCTGCCCTGGCGCATGACCACGTTACCGGCGAGCGTGGCGATTTGCTGCTCCTGCTGGTACTTGGACACCTTGGCGTTGATGTAGGTCGGCGACTCGTCCTTGGGCGTGGAGTCGTTCATGCCCGGGCGAACCGGCTCGATGTAGGCACCACCGCAGTACGGGCCGGTTTCGGCCAGTTGCGCAGGGGTGAGCTTGTCACGCGGGACCCAGTCGAGGTGGCTGTAGTCTTCGCTGCGCGACTTCAGGCCACGGCCCTTGCTCTCGGTGACCTGCACGGGCTTGTCGGCCTGGGCTTCGGCGACCTCGCCAGCGGCCACCGGCGCATCGGCGCTGGCAGCGGCTGCACCGGGGTGCACCGGGCGTGGCGGCAGGTTGTTGGTGGTCTTGGGCTTGCAGTCCCAGCCACCGGCGGCGGACACTTGGCAGTCGAACTGCTCGGCGGCCATCACATGCGACGAGGCCAGAGGCTGCAATGCCAGCAGACTGCCAGTCACCAGCAACGGAAACTTTCTACGAAACGCGGGGGATTTCAATGCCATCTTATTAGTCCGGGCTTCCTGCGTGCCATCTGCCCGCGTGTGGGGGCCGCACGCCTCTCGATGGTCTGAAAAAGATGCTGGATAATAAAGCATGACCCGCTTGACGGCTAGGGCCGTCGGAGACCCTTGTAATGCCCGATCACGATGTACGCCTGCAACAACTGACTGCCTGGCTGAATGAACAGCTGGCCAGCCTGTTCCACGACAACGGTTGGGGTGACGTGCCCGAGGGTACGTTGACCGCGGCCAGCAGCGATGCCAGTTTCCGCCGTTACTTCCGTTGGGAAGGCGCCGGCCACAGCTTCGTGATCATGGATGCACCGCCGCCGCAGGAGAACTGCGCCCCGTTCGTCGCCATCGACCATTTGCTGGCCAGCGCCGCTGTGCACGTGCCGCAAGTACTTGCCCAGGACCTTGAGCGTGGCTTTCTGCTGCTGGGTGACCTGGGTCGCCAGACTTATCTGGACATCATTGATGCCGACAATGCCGACAGCCTGTTCGCTGATGCCATCGACGCCCTGCTGAAGCTTCAGCGCCTGCCGATGGATGGCGTGCTGCCCAGCTATGACGATGCCCTGCTGCGCCGCGAGGTCGAGCTGTTCCCGGAATGGTACGTGGGCCGTGAGCTGGGCCTGCAACTCGATGACAAGCAAAAAGACACCTGGCAGCGAGTCAGCCAGTTGCTGATTGACAGCGCCCTGGCCCAGCCCAAAGTGCTGGTGCACCGCGACTACATGCCGCGCAACCTGATGCAGAGCACACCCAACCCTGGCGTGCTGGATTTTCAGGATGCGGTCTATGGCCCGGTCACTTACGACATCACCTGTCTGTTCAAGGATGCCTTCGTCAGTTGGCCGCAGGCGCGGGTCGAGGGCTGGCTGCGTGACTACTGGCAGCAGGCTCAGGCCGCCGGCATCCCGGTGCAGGCCGACTTCGAGGTCTTCCAGCGTGCCAGCGACCTGATGGGCGTGCAGCGCCACCTGAAGGTGATCGGCATCTTCGCCCGCATCTGCCACCGCGACGGCAAGCCGCGCTACCTGGCCGATGTGCCGCGATTCTTCGCTTATATAGAAGAAGTGATCAGCCGCCGGCCGGAGCTGGCCGAGCTGGGTCAGCTGATTGCCGAACTGCAGGCCGGGGCGTGCCGATGAAGGCGATGATCCTGGCCGCAGGCAAGGGCGAGCGCATGCGCCCGCTCACGCTGCATACTCCCAAGCCGCTGGTGCCCGCCGCCGGCAAGCCACTGATCGAGTACCACCTGGAGGCGCTGGCCCGGGCCGGTTTCACCGAGGTGGTGATCAACCACGCCTGGCTGGGCGAGCAGATCGAGGCCCATCTGGGCGACGGTCAGCGCTTCGGCCTGAGCATCCGCTACTCGCCGGAGGGCGAACCACTGGAAACCGGCGGCGGCATCTTCAAGGCGCTGCCTTTGCTGGGTGATGAGCCGTTTTTGCTGGTCAACGGCGACATCTGGACCGACTACGACTTTGCCGGGCTGCGTGCTCCGCTGGACGGCCTGGCGCACCTGGTGCTGGTGGACAACCCAGGGCACCACGGCCGGGGCGACTTCCGCCTGCTGGACGGGCAGGTGGTGGATGGGGACGATGCCCCCGGCACCCTGACCTTCAGTGGCATTTCGGTACTGCACCCGGCATTGTTCGAAGGCTGCCAGCCTGGCGCCTTCAAGCTGGCGCCATTGCTGCGCCAGGCCATGGCTGAAGGCCGGGTGAGTGGCGAGCGCCACGGTGGCCTGTGGGTCGATGTCGGCACCCTCGAGCGCCTGGCGGATGTCGAACGCCTGATTGCCGGGCGCGCCTGATATGTGGTGGCCGAGCACATTGATCGGTGCCGGGGCCGGGTTCGCCGTGGCCAGCATCCCCGGGGCTTTGCTCGGCGCGTTGCTGGGCCAGGCCATGGATCGGCGCCTGCGCCTGCAGGGGTGGGATGACCTGCGCGAGCGCCTGGGCGGGCGCCCGGCGCTGCGTGACGACGAGTTGCTGTTCGTGCTGCTGGGACGCCTGGCCAAGAGCGATGGCCGGGTGCTGGAGGGGCATATCCAGCAGGCGCGCCAGGAGATGACCCGCCTTGACCTGGCTGAGCCGGCACGCCTGCGGGCGATTGCCGCCTTCAACCGTGGCAAGGCCGGCAAGGACCGGCTCAAGGCCCACCTGCGGCGGATCCGCCTGCAGCCGCATGCTGCCGAGGGCACTTTGCGCGCCTGCTGGCGCATGGTCTGGGCCGACGGCAAGGCCGGGCGCCATGAACGTGACCTGCTGATGGGGTGGGGCGAGCTGCTGGGGCTGAGCCGCAACCAGGTGCACGCGCTGTCGCTGGAGTACGAGCCGCGCAAGGCGGCGGTCGAGGGCAGCATGACCTATGCCGCTGCGCTGCGCCTCTTGGGGGTGGAGCCGGATACTGCGGGCGACCAGGTCAAGCAGGCCTATCGCCGCCTGGTCAGCCGCCATCACCCGGACAAGCTGCTGGGCAACGGCGCCAGCGAGGCGCAGGTGCGTGAGGCAACCGAGCTGACCCGCGACCTGCACCAGGCCTATGCCATGATCCGCAAGCGCCGGGGTTTCTGAACGGTTTGAACCCTGTGCGCTACCTGTAGGAGCCGGCTTGCCGGCGATGAGGCCGGCACAGCCGGCGTCGGGCATTTGCCCTTATCAAGTGGTGCAAAGGGGCGCTTGGGGGCATCTGCCTTGTGCTGCCGGCTCGGGCCTCATCGCCGGCAAGCCGGCTCCTGCAGGGTTCAGTGCAGGTCTTAGGTTTTTATTCTTCCTGCGGTGACAGCCAGCCACGCACCCGGCGCAGCAACTGCTCTTGTTCGGCAGCCTTGTTGCCCGGCATGGCGATCAGCGACAGCTGGCGGTACTGGCTGTCCTTCTGCCGCTTGCTGGCTTGCAGGCGCGCTTGTGCTGCCAGGCGGTCCTGGGTGCGGGTGGCGTAATAGATGTCGGCAGCCGGCACTTTCAAGGTTGGGGTCAGGCTCAGCAGGTCGTGCTCGACCCGGGCCGGGGTTTGCGCGGCCACCATCACCAGCTTTTGCACTTGCGGGGGCTGCTTCTCGCTGAGGTAGCGCGCCGCCCAGTAGGCACCGCTGCCATTGCCCAGCAGCACGATGCTGCGCGCTTTTTGCTGCTGGGCGTAGGCCACGGCGGCATCCAGGCGGGCGAAGATTCGCTCGGCGTCGCTCTCGTCGTTGTGTTCGTCGGCTTCGACTGCGTCGGTGCTTTCGGCAGTGTCGGCCTCAGGGGCGGTGGCCTGGGCGACGTTGGCGTTGGCATCGGCGGGGGTATCCTTGGCCGGGGCCGATTCACCCAAGGGGGCTGCAGGCTCCGCTGCTGGCTTGGCGTCTACCCGCGCCTGCGGGCGCTCGGCCAGCAGGTCCGGCAGGCTGACGCTCAAGGTGTGCCAGCCGACATCGGGGAAACCGCGGCGCAGCGGCCCGACGGTGTTCGGCCAGTCAGCGTTCTCGCCGGCACCCGGCACGATGATGACCGCGCCCTTGGGGTCGCTGTCGTTGGCCGGCTTCCACAGTGCCAGAAAGCTTTCGCCATCGGCCTGCAGCATTTGTTGTTCGGCCTTGGGCACCCGGCGCTCCAGCGCCAGGGCATCGTCGGCACTGCGTTCGGCCAGCGGCGCACGCGGGGCCGGGGCGGCAGCTTCGGGCGCGGGCTCGGTTTTTTCGGCGTCGGCTGCCTGGGCGGCCAGCGGCAGGAGCGAGGCGAGGCAGATCATTGCCAGCTTCGTGCGATAAAGTGTGAACATGGATCGGTCCAGGGCCATAGAGATACCGGCAGCCTAATAGTATTTGTCCGCGACGGCCATGTTGTGCGGCCATCCTTGCCAAGACGAGGGTATAGATGAAGCGAGTGCGTTGCCTGTGGGTTATCGGCTGGTTGTGTCTGCCCTTGATCGCCCTGGCCGGGCCGGGCATGCCGGTGGCCGTGGTGTTGGAGCCTGCGCAGCAGCAGTGGCTGGATGCACACCGCAGCCTGCGCGTGGGCCTGGTGCTGCAAGCACCCTACGCCCAGTTCGACCGGCGCCTGCAGCAGTTTTATGGGGCCAACGTCGAGCTGGTCAACGCCCTGGCGCAAAACCTCAAGCTGGACCTGACCTGGCGCGGCTTCAACGACGAGGTGGCGCTGGAACATGCCTTGCTGGCCGGCGAGATCGATTTCGCCCCGGGCCTGACCCAGACCCCGGCCAGCCTGCGTAATTGGCTGTTCAGCGACCCCTACATGCGCGTGCCGCAACTGGTGGTAGGCATGCGCAGCGGCGCGGTGGCGGTGGAGCTGGAAAAACTCGGTGCCAACGACCGGGTGGCGGTGCGCATGCCGTCGCGCCTGGCCGACTACCTGCGCGGTAACTATGCCAACCTCAACCTGCAGGGCGTGCCCAACGAGCGTGAGGCGCTGCAGCTGGTGCTGGGCGGGCAGGCCGGCTTTGCCGTGGTGGACGAGGCGCAGCTTAGCCGGTTGTCCCGCGAGAACGAGTTCGCTGACCTGGCGGTGGTCGGCGATATCGGCCTGCCGCAGTTGCTGCGGGTGGGCTCGCGCCGCGACTGGCCGTTGTTGGCCGATGTGCTCGAGCGCGGTTTGCAGGCGCTGCCGGCCAAGCAGCTGGAACAGATGCACCAGCGTTGGCTGCAACCCAAATACCCGCGGTTCTCCGAGTCGGCCGGGTTCTGGCAGAACCTGGCGCTGTTGTTCGGCCTGCTGCTGCTCTGCGCCATGGCCACCCTGGTGTGGCAGCGCCGCCAGCAGCGCGGGCTGGAGCGCGGCTTGCTGGCGGCGCGCGAGAGCCTGGCCGAACGGCAAACCCGCGAAGAGGCGCTGCGCCTGAGCCAGTTCTCCATCGACCAGAGCACCGTGGGTATTCTCTGGGTCAACTGGGACAGCCATATCCGCTACGCCAACCACGCCGCCGAGCGCATGCTCGGGTTCGCCGAGGGCGTTTTGCTCGACCGGCCGCTGATCGACATCGAACCGAACCTGAGCATGGACCGCTGGCTGGAGCTGTGGAAGCGCGCCCGCTCGGGCGAGGGTGGTGACCTGCAATTCGAAAGCCAGGTGCGCAGCGCCAGCGGCGGTTTGTTGCCGGTGGACCTTTCGCTGTCGTTCTTGCGCTTTCGCGACGCCGAGTATCTGGTGGTGTTCGTCACCGACGTCACCGAGCGTCGCCGCGCCCTGGCCGCCCTGCGCGAGAGCGAGGCGCGGCTCAAGGGTATCGCCGGCAACGTGCCGGGGCTGGTGTTCCGCCTGGAGCGCGACCCGGCCGAGGGCGAGCTGGAATTCCCCTACATCAGCGAGGGCAGCGAGGCACTGGTGGGTTACACCCCGGCGGCGATCCAGCACCCGGACATGGGCCTGCGCAACCTGGTGCACCCCGAGGACCGTGCCGATTACCACCGGGTACAGGACATCGCCCTGGCGGGTGACCAGGACTGGTCGTGGCAGGGTCGCATCCTTACCCGCGAGGGCGAGCAGCGCTGGGCCGACATCAAGGCCACCACCCGCCGCCTGGGCGATGGCCGGGTGGTGTGGGACGGTGTGGTGTGGGACATCACCCAGGGCAAGCAGGCCGAACTGGCCCTGGCCGGTTCACAAGAGCAGTTGCGTGAGCTGTCGGCGCACCTGGAGAGCGTGCGTGAGGAAGAGAAGGCGCGCATCGCCCGCGAGGTGCATGACGAGCTGGGGCAGATGCTTACCGTGCTCAAGCTCGAGGTATCGATGTGCGAGCTGGCCTACGCCGAACTGGATGCCGGGCTGAATGAGCGCCTGGCCAGCATGAAGCGCCTGATCGCCCAGCTGTTCCAGCTGGTGCGCGATGTGGCCACTGCGTTGCGCCCGCCGATTCTGGATGCCGGCATCGCTTCGGCCATCGAATGGCAGGCCCGACGCTTCGAGGCGCGTACGCAGATCCCGTGCCTGGTGCAGGTACCGGATAATCTGCCACCCTTGAGCGATGCCAAGGCCACCGGGCTGTTCCGCATTTTGCAGGAGGCGCTGACCAACGTGATGCGCCACGCCCAGGCGCACACCGTGCAGATCGAGCTGGTGCGCGAAGGGCAGCAATTGCGCCTGACGGTGATCGATGACGGCGCAGGCTTTGCTATCGATGCCGCAAGGCCTGCATCGTTCGGCCTGGTGGGGGTACGGGAGCGGGTATTGATGCTGGGCGGCAGCATGACCCTGGACAGCGAGCCGGGCGAGGGCACCAGCCTGAGCGTGGCGATTCCATTGATGCAGGAGAGACAGTCGTGATTCGAGTGCTGGTGGCCGAAGACCACACCATCGTCCGTGAGGGCATCAAGCAGTTGATCGGCCTGGCCAAGGACATGCAGGTGGCCGGCGAGGCAGGCAATGGCGAGCAACTGCTGGACACCCTGCGGCATACGCCCTGCGAGGTGGTGTTGCTGGACATCTCGATGCCCGGGGTCAATGGCCTGGAGGCGATCCCGCGCATCCGCGCGCTGAACAATCCGCCGGCGATCCTGATGCTGTCGATGCACGACGAGGCGCAGATGGCCGCACGGGCGCTGAAGGCCGGGGCGGCGGGCTATGCCACCAAGGACAGCGACCCGGCGCTGCTGCTGACCGCCATCCGCCGGGTGGCGGGGGGAGGGCGCTATATCGACCCGGCCCTGGCTGACCGCATGGTGTTCGAGGTGGGCCTGACCGAGACCCGGCCGTTGCATACGTTGTTGTCCGAGCGCGAGTTCTCGGTGTTCGAGCGCCTGGCCCAGGGCGCCAACGTCAACGACATCGCCGTGCAGCTGGCGCTATCGAACAAGACCATCAGCACCCACAAGGCGCGGCTGATGCAGAAGCTCAAGGTGAACTCGCTGGCGGAGCTGGTGAAGTACGCCATGGAGCACAAGTTGGTGTGAGTGTTCTGGTTGCGACAACCCTGAAGCTGGCGCTGGCAGCGTGGGAGCGAGCTTGCCTCGCGATAGCTTCCTGCAGAGGTACAGGGTTGGGGCTTCTGTAGTCATCGCGGGGCAAGCCCGCTCCCACGGGAGCCCGCGTTCTGCGATCTGATCACGCCATCCTTGTAGGGATTGCCCTACAGCAACTCTTCCACCCGGATGATGGCATTCTCTCAGCACCGCCGATTTCCGTGCCCTTGCCGCTCTTCTACGCTGTTGCCTACGCAGTCATTCCAACAAGAAGGTGCAGGGCATGAGCGAGGCGAATTCGAACGAGACGCTGGTCAGCTTCCGTGGTGTGCAGAAGAGCTACGACGGCGAATCGCTGATCGTCAAAGACCTCAACCTGGACATTCGCAAGGGCGAGTTCCTCACCTTGCTCGGCCCTTCCGGCTCGGGCAAGACCACCAGCCTGATGATGCTGGCCGGCTTCGAGACCCCCACCGCCGGCGAGATCCAGCTGGCCGGGCGCTCGATCAACAACGTGCCGCCGCACAAGCGCGACATCGGCATGGTGTTCCAGAACTACGCGTTGTTCCCGCACATGACCGTGGCCGAAAACCTGGCCTTCCCCTTGAGCGTGCGCAACCTGAGCAAGACCGACATCAGCGAGCGGGTCAAGCGCGTGCTCAACATGGTCCAGCTGGATGCCTTCGCCAAGCGCTACCCCGGCCAGCTGTCCGGCGGCCAGCAGCAGCGCGTGGCCCTGGCCCGGGCCCTGGTGTTCGAGCCGCAGCTGGTACTGATGGACGAACCGCTGGGGGCGCTGGACAAACAACTGCGTGAACACATGCAGATGGAGATCAAGCACATCCACCAGCGCCTGGGCGTGACCGTGGTGTACGTGACCCACGACCAGGGCGAGGCGCTGACCATGTCTGACCGGGTGGCGGTGTTCCACCAGGGCGAGATCCAACAGATCGCCGACCCACGCACCCTCTACGAAGAACCCTGCAACACCTTCGTCGCCAACTTCATCGGCGAGAACAACCGCATCAACGGCACCCTGCTGGCCAGCGACGGCAAGCGCTGCCAGGTGCAGCTGGGCCGTGGCGAGCGGGTCGAGGCGCTGGCGGTGAACGTCGGCCAGGCCGGCGAGCCGGTGACCCTGTCGATTCGCCCCGAGCGGGTGCGCCTGAACGGCCACAGTGAAAACTGCGCAAACCGGTTTTCTGGCCGGGTGGCCGAGTTCATCTACCTGGGCGACCACGTGCGGGTGCGCCTGGAAGTCTGCGGCAAGGCTGATTTCTTCGTGAAACAGCCAATCGCCGAGCTCGACCCGGCCTTGGCCGTGGGCGATGTGGTACCGCTGGGCTGGGAGGTGGAGCACGCCCGCGCGCTCGATCCGATTGCACAAGCCCACTGATGGATTGCTTCACCAACCCTGTACTGTGGAGAGAATAATAATGCGCAAGCAGTTGAAACTGACCGCCCTGGCCCTCGGCCTGTGCGTCGCCGGGCAGGCCCTGGCCGCCGACCTCACCGTGGTGTCGTTCGGTGGCGCCAACAAGGCGGCCCAGGTGAAAGCGTTCTACGAGCCATGGGAGAAGGCCGGCAAGGGCAAGATCGTCGCCGGTGAGTACAACGGCGAAATGGCCAAGGTCAAGGCCATGGTCGATACCAACAGCGTGTCCTGGAACCTGGTGGAAGTGGAGTCGCCGGAGTTGGCCCGCGGTTGCGACGAGGGCATGTTCGAAGAACTTGACCCTGCGCTGTTCGGTAACGAGTCGGACTACGTCAAGGGCGCCATCCAGCCGTGCGGTGTGGGCTTCTTCGTGTGGTCCACGGTGCTGGCCTACAACGCCGACAAACTCAAGACCGCACCGACCAGCTGGGCCGATTTCTGGGACACCCAGAAATTCCCGGGCAAGCGCGGCCTGCGCAAGGGCGCCAAGTACACCCTGGAGTTCGCCCTGATGGCCGACGGCGTGGCGCCGAAGGATGTGTACCAGGTGCTGGGCACCAAAGAGGGCCAGGACCGTGCCTTCAAGAAACTCGACCAGCTCAAGCCGAGCATCCAGTGGTGGGAAGCCGGTGCCCAGCCGCCGCAGTACCTGGCCTCGGGTGACGTGGTCATGAGCTCGGCCTACAACGGCCGCATTGCCGCAGTGCAGAAAGAGAGCAACCTCAAGGTGGTGTGGAACGGCGGCATCTACGACTTCGACGCCTGGGCCATCCCCAAAGGTGCCAAGAATGCCGACGAGGCGAAGAAGTTCATCGCCTACACCGTGCAGCCCGAGCAGCAGAAGACCTACTCCGAGAACATCGCATACGGCCCGGCCAACTCCAAGGCAGTACCGCTGCTGGCGGACGCGGTGAAGAAGGACATGCCGACCACGCCTGAAAACATCGCCAACCAGGTGCAGATCGACGTGGCCTTCTGGGCCGACAACAGCGAACAGCTGGAGCAACGCTTCAACGCCTGGGCGGCGAAGAAGTAAGCAGCCGATAGACGGGGCCGCGTTGCGGCCCAATCGCTGGCAAGCCAGCTCCTACCGGGTTTTGTGTAGGAGCCGGCTTGCCGGCGATAGCCCCCACCCCAGTTTCCCCGGAGTTCGCCATGGCCATTACAGTGCCAACCCAAGAAGGCGCAGGCCCAAGCCTGAAACAGCGCCTCAAGCATGCCGAGCGGGTCAACCGCTGGAAGGCCCAGGCGTTGATCGCACCGCTGGCGCTGTTCCTGTTGCTGGTGTTCCTGGTGCCGATTGCGGCGCTGTTGTACAAGAGCGTCGGCAACCCCGAGGTGGTCGCCGGCCTGCCGCGCACCGTCGAGGCGGTGGCGCAGTGGGATGGCAAGAGCCTGCCCGGCGAGGAGGTCTACAAGGCCCTGAGCCAGGACCTGGCCGAATCACGCAAGAACCAGACCCTGGGCGATTTGTCCAAGCGCTTGAACATGGAGCTGGCCGGCTACCGCAGCCTGCTGGCCAAGACTGCGCGGGCGCTGCCATTCAAGGCCGAGCCTGCTTCTTATAAAGATGCGCTGCAAAGCCTCGACGAGCGCTGGGGCGACCCGGCCTACTGGCAGGCGATCCGCCGCAATACCAGCACGGTGACCTCGTTCTACCTGCTGGCCTCGGTCGACCACCGTATCGACGACCTCGGCGAGTTGGCCAAGGCCACCCCGGACCAGGCCATCTACCTGGATATCTTTGCCCGCACCCTGTGGATGGGCGTGGTGATCACGGCCATCTGCCTGGTACTGGCCTACCCGCTGGCCTACCTGCTGGCCAACCTGCCGACCCGCCAGAGCAACCTGCTGATGATTCTGGTGCTGCTGCCGTTCTGGACCTCGATCCTGGTGCGGGTGGCGGCGTGGATCGTGCTGTTGCAGTCCGGCGGGCTGATCAACAGTGCGCTGATGGCCATGGGCATCATCGACCAGCCGCTGGAACTGGTGTTCAACCGCACCGGGGTATACATCTCGATGGTGCATATCCTGCTGCCGTTCATGATCCTGCCGCTGTACAGCGTGATGAAGGGCATCTCGCCCAGCTACATGCGCGCGGCGATATCCCTGGGCTGCCACCCGTTCGCCAGCTTCTGGCGGGTGTACTTCCCGCAGACCTACGCAGGCGTGGGTGCCGGCTGCCTGCTGGTGTTCATCCTCGCCATCGGCTACTACATCACCCCGGCACTGCTGGGCAGCCCCAACGACCAGATGGTCAGCTACTTCGTCGCCTTCTATACCAACACCAGCATCAACTGGGGCATGGCCACCGCCCTGGGCGGGCTGTTGCTGCTGGCGACCGTGCTGCTGTACCTGATCTATAGCTGGCTGGTCGGCGCCAGCCGCCTGCGCCTGAGCTGAGGAGCCTTGTCATGCTGAGCCCCTACATGTCGCCCGTGGAGCGGGTGTGGTTCTACACCCTGCGCATTCTCTGCGGTTTGATTCTGCTGTTCCTGGTGCTGCCGGTGCTGGTGATCGTGCCGCTGTCGTTCAACAGCGGGAGTTTTCTGGTCTACCCGCTGCAGGGCTTTTCGCTGCACTGGTACCAGGACTTCTTTGCCTCGGCAGAGTGGATGCGTGCGCTGAAGAACAGCATCATCGTCGCCCCGGCGGCCACCGTGCTGGCCATGGTGTTCGGGACCCTGGCCTCGATCGGCCTGACCCGTGGCGACTTCCCCGGCAAGTCGCTGGTGATGGCGCTGGTGATTTCGCCGATGGTGGTGCCGGTGGTGATCATCGGCGTGGCCAGCTACCTGTTCTTTGCCCCGCTGGGGCTGGGCAACAGCTTCGCCTCGCTGATCCTGGTGCATGCCGTGCTGGGGGTGCCGTTCGTGATCATCACCGTGTCGGCCACCCTGCAAGGCTTCAACTACAACCTGGTGCGCGCTGCGGCCAGCCTCGGCGCCTCGCCGCTGTTGACCTTCCGTCGGGTGACTCTGCCGCTGATTGCGCCCGGGGTGATCTCCGGGGCGCTGTTCGCCTTCGCCACCTCGTTCGATGAGGTGGTGGTGACGCTGTTCCTCGCCGGCCCCGAGCAGGCCACCTTGCCGCGGCAGATGTTCAGCGGTATTCGCGAGAACCTGAGCCCGACCATTGCCGCGGCGGCGACCTTGCTGATCGCGTTTTCGGTGGTGCTGTTGCTGACCCTTGAGTGGTTGCGTGGGCGCAGCGAGAAGCTGAGGACCCAGCAGCCGGGCTGATGGCCCTATCGCCGGCAAGCCGGCTCCTACAGGCGCACGCGATCTCCTGTAGGAGCCGGCTTGCCGGCGATGAGGCCGGGGCAGGTTGAAAATGAAGATTCTGGGCACTGCCGCACACCCTTGATACCAATCAGCCCTCATCGCTTTCCCTGAGTTACAATGCGCGCCACCGTGATTCTGCCCAACAGGTGCGCCATGCAGCCCTACGCTATTGCCCCCTCCATTCTTTCCGCCGATTTCGCCCGCCTGGGCGAGGACGTGGACAAGGTTCTGGCCGCCGGGGCCGACATCGTCCACTTCGATGTCATGGATAACCACTATGTGCCCAACCTGACCATCGGCCCGATGGTCTGCACCGCACTGCGCAAGTACGGCGTGACCGCGCCGATCGACGTGCACCTGATGGTCAGCCCGGTCGACCGCATCATCGGCGACTTCATCGAGGCCGGCGCCAGCTACATCACCTTCCACCCGGAAGCCTCGCAGCACATCGACCGTTCGCTGCAACTGATCAAGGACGGTGGCTGCAAGGCGGGCCTGGTGTTCAACCCGGCCACCAGCCTGGATGCCCTGAAGTACGTGATGGACAAGGTCGACATGGTGCTGCTGATGAGCGTCAACCCAGGCTTTGGCGGGCAGAAGTTCATCCCTGGCACCCTCGACAAGCTGCGCGAGGCCCGCGCCCTGATCGACGCCAGCGGCCGTGACATCCGCCTGGAAATCGACGGCGGCGTGAACGTCAAGAACATCCGCGAGATCGCCGCCGCCGGCGCCGACACCTTCGTGGCCGGCTCGGCGATCTTCAACGCCCCGGACTACAAGCAAGTCATCGACCAGATGCGGGCCGAACTGGCGCTGGCACGCCCATGAGCGGCTTCGAGCAGCTGTTCCCGGGGACGCTGCCCAGGCTGGTGATGTTCGATCTGGATGGCACCTTGATCGACTCGGTACCGGACCTGGCTGCAGCGGTCGACCGCATGCTGCTCGAACTCGGGCGCCAGCCCGCAGGCCTGGAGGCCGTGCGCCACTGGGTGGGCAACGGCGCCCAGGTGCTGGTGCGTCGCGCCCTGGCTGGTGGCATCGAGCACGAAAACGTGGACGATGAGCTGGCCGAGCGCGCCCTGGCGCTGTTCATGGAGGCCTACGCCGAAAGCCACGAACTGACGGTGGTCTACCCCGGCGTGCAGGACACCCTGCGCTGGCTGAGCAAGCAGGGCGTGGAGATGGCGCTGATCACCAACAAGCCGGAGCGCTTCGTCGCCCCGCTGCTGGACCAGATGAAGATCGGCCGTCATTTTCGCTGGATCATCGGCGGCGACACCCTGCCACAGAAAAAGCCCGACCCGGCGGCGCTGCTGTTCGTCATGAAGATGGCCGGGGTGTCCCCCGCCGAGTCGCTGTTCGTCGGCGATTCGCGCAGCGACGTGCTGGCGGCCAAGGCCGCCGGGGTGCAGTGCGTGGGCCTGAGCTACGGCTACAACCACGGCCGCCCGATCGACGAAGAGCAGCCCAGCCTGGTGCTCAGTGACCTGCGGCTGCTGTTGCCTGGTTGCTTAGTCACCGACACTGGGATAACGTTGGCGGACCTTCAAGCCCCGCACAGCAGAGACAACGACGTGGTGGTTACCGGCAAGTTCTGGATGAAAGTCATCAAGGCCCTGGCCCGCTGGCGCTGGCGCGCCTGACTTATGCCCGCCGGCGCCTGCCGGCCCGTCCGCTTGCCCGACCCCATTGCTGCTTGCCACGAGGCTACCCATGACCCGCGAAGAATTCCTGCGCCTGGCCGCTGCCGGCTACAACCGCATCCCTTTGGCCTGTGAAACCCTGGCCGACTTCGATACGCCGCTGTCGATCTACCTCAAACTTGCCAACCAGCCCAACTCGTACCTGCTCGAATCCGTGCAGGGCGGCGAGAAATGGGGCCGCTACTCGATGATCGGCCTGCCGTCGCGCACCGTACTGCGCGTGCATGGCTACCACGTCAGCATCCTGCAGGATGGCGTCGAGGTAGAAAGCCATGACGTCGAAGACCCGCTGGCCTTCGTCGAGGCGTTCAAGGACCGTTACAAGGTCGCGGACATCCCGGGCCTGCCGCGTTTCAACGGTGGCCTGGTGGGTTATTTCGGCTACGACTGCGTGCGTTATGTGGAAAAGCGCCTGGGCGCCAGCCCCAACCCGGACCCGTTGGGGGTGCCGGACATCCTGCTGATGGTCTCCGACGCGGTGGTGGTGTTCGACAACCTGGCCGGCAAGATGCACGCCATCGTGTTGGCCGACCCCAGCGACGAGCAGGCCTTCGAACAGGGCCAGGCCCAGCTGCAGGGCTTGCTGGAGAAACTGCGCCAGCCGATCACCCCGCGCCGCGGCCTGGACCTGGGCGGCCCGCAGGCGGCTGAACCTGAGTTTCGCTCCAGCTACACCCGTGAGGATTACGAGAACGCCGTCGGCCGCATCAAGGAATACATCCTGGCCGGCGACTGCATGCAGGTGGTGCCGTCGCAGCGCATGTCGATCGACTTCAAGGCAGCGCCCATCGACCTTTACCGCGCCCTGCGCTGCTTCAACCCGACCCCTTACATGTACTTCTTCAACTTCGGTGACTTCCACGTGGTGGGCAGCTCGCCGGAGGTATTGGTACGGGTCGAGGACAACCTGGTCACCGTACGCCCGATCGCCGGCACCCGCCCGCGCGGCGCCACCGAAGAAGCCGACCGCGCGCTGGAAGACGACCTGCTGTCGGACGACAAGGAGATCGCCGAGCACCTGATGCTGATCGACCTGGGCCGCAACGACGTGGGCCGGGTGTCCTCCACCGGTAGCGTGCGCCTGACCGAGAAGATGGTGATCGAGCGCTACTCGAACGTGATGCACATCGTCTCCAACGTCACCGGCCAACTGGCCGAGGGGCTGACGGCGATGGACGCACTGCGCGCCATCCTGCCGGCCGGCACCTTGTCGGGTGCGCCGAAGATTCGCGCCATGGAAATCATCGATGAACTGGAACCGGTCAAGCGTGGCGTCTACGGCGGCGCCGTGGGCTACCTGGCCTGGAACGGCAACATGGACACCGCCATCGCCATCCGCACTGCGGTGATCAAGGACGGCGAGCTGCACGTGCAGGCCGGCGGCGGCATCGTCGCCGACTCGGTGCCAGCCCTGGAATGGGAAGAAACCATCAACAAGCGTCGGGCGATGTTCCGCGCGGTGGCCCTTGCCGAGCAAACCTGCAAGGGCTGAACAGGCTGTGGTCCATGAACCCGGCGGGCCGCCAAAGGCCCCCGGAGTCCCCCGTATTGAAGAGGTTCGTTCCAGATGCTACTGATGATCGACAACTACGACTCGTTCACCTACAACGTCGTGCAATACCTCGGCGAGCTGGGTGCAGCGGTCAAGGTCATCCGCAATGACGAGATGACCATCGAGCAGATCCAGGCGCTCAACCCCGAGCGCATCGTGGTTTCCCCAGGCCCTTGCACCCCCAGCGAAGCGGGCGTGTCCATCGAGGCCATCCTGCACTTTGCCGGCAAGCTGCCGATTCTGGGTGTGTGCCTGGGCCACCAGTCCATCGGCCAGGCTTTTGGCGGTGATGTAGTGCGTGCCCGCCAGGTGATGCACGGCAAGACCAGCCCGGTGGTGCACCGCGACCTGGGCGTGTTCGAAGGGCTGAACAACCCGTTGACCGTAACCCGCTACCATTCGCTGGTGGTCAAGCGCGAGACCCTGCCTGACTGCCTGGAAGTCACCGCCTGGACCGCCCACGCCGACGGTTCGGTGGACGAGATCATGGGCCTGCGCCACAAGACACTGAACATCGAGGGGGTGCAGTTCCACCCCGAGTCGATCCTCACCGAGCAGGGCCACGAGCTGTTCGCCAACTTCCTCAAGCAGACCGGCGGCCGCCGTTAAGGAACGAGCATGGATATCAAGACTGCGTTGAGCCGTATCGTCGGCCACCTGGACCTTTCCACCGACGAGATGCGTGACGTGATGCGCCAGATCATGACCGGCCAGTGCAGCGAGGCGCAGATCGGCGCCTTTCTGATGGGCATGCGCATGAAGAGCGAGAGCATCGACGAGATCGTCGGCGCGGTGTCGGTGATGCGTGAGCTGGCCGACAAGGTCGAGCTCAAGAGCCTGGACGGCGTGGTCGACATCGTCGGTACCGGTGGCGATGGCGCCAATATCTTCAACGTGTCCACCGCTTCGTCGTTTGTGCTGGCCGCTGCCGGCTGCACCGTGGCCAAGCATGGCAACCGTGCGGTGTCGGGCAAGAGCGGTAGCGCCGACCTGCTGGAGGCAGCTGGCATTTACCTGAACCTGACGCCGGTGCAGGTAGCCCGTTGCATCGACAGCCTTGGCATCGGCTTCATGTTCGCCCAGACCCACCACAGCGCCATGAAGCACGCCGCAGGCCCACGCCGCGACCTGGGCCTGCGTACCCTGTTCAACATGCTCGGCCCGCTTACGAATCCGGCTGGGGTCAAGCACCAGGTGGTCGGAGTGTTCACCCAGGCCCTGTGCCGCCCGTTGGCCGAGGTGCTGCAGCGCCTGGGCAGCAAGCATGTGCTTGTGGTGCACTCCAAGGACGGCCTGGACGAGTTCAGCCTGGCGGCGCCAACTTTTGTGGCCGAGCTCAAGAACGGTGAAATCACTGAGTATTGGGTCGAGCCCGAAGACCTCGGCATGAAGAGCCAAAGCCTGCATGGCCTGGCGGTGGAGAACCCGCAGGCGTCGCTGGAGCTGATTCGCGATGCGCTGGGCCGGCGCAAGACCGAGAACGGCCAGAAGGCTGCCGAAATGATCGTACTGAACGCCGGCGCCGCGCTGTACGCCGCCGACCATGCCATGACCCTGGCCCAGGGTGTGGAACTGGCCCACGATGTGCTGCACACCGGGCTGGCCTGGGAAAAACTGCAGGAGCTGGGCGCCTTTACTGCGGTATTCAAGGTGGAGAACGAAGCATGAGTGTCCCGACGGTGCTGGAAAGGATCATCGCCCGCAAGTTCCAGGAAGTGGCCGAGCGCAGTGCGCGCGTGAGCCTGGGCGAGCTTGAGCGCGTGGCGAAAGCCGCCGACGCCCCTCGAGGTTTTGCCAATGCCCTGATCGAGCAGGCCAAGCTGAAAAAGCCCGCGGTGATTGCCGAAATCAAGAAGGCCTCGCCGAGCAAGGGCGTCATTCGCGAGAATTTTGCGCCGGCAGAGATCGCCGTCAGCTATGAGAAGGGCGGGGCGACTTGCCTGTCGGTGCTCACCGACGTGGATTACTTCCAGGGCGCTGACCAATACCTGCAGCAGGCCCGCGCGGCGGTTTCGCTACCGGTGATCCGCAAGGACTTCATGGTCGACCCGTACCAGATCGTAGAGGCCCGGGCCCTGGGTGCCGATTGCGTGCTGCTGATCGTCTCGGCGCTGGATGACGTGAAGATGGCCGAGCTGGCCGCCACCGCCAAGGACGTCGGCCTCGACGTGCTGGTGGAGGTGCACGACGGCGACGAGCTAGAGCGCGCGCTTAAAACCCTCGACACCCCGCTGGTCGGCGTCAACAACCGCAACCTGCACACCTTTGAAGTCAGCCTGGAAACCACCCTCGACCTGCTGCCGCGCATTCCGCGCGACCGCCTGGCGATCACCGAGAGCGGCATTCTCAACCGCGCCGATGTCGAGCTGATGGAAATCAACGAGGTGTATTCGTTCCTGGTCGGTGAGGCGTTCATGCGTGCCGAGCAGCCGGGGCTGGAGCTGCAGCGGTTGTTCTTCCCTGACCAGGTGAAGAAGACCGTTCAGCCACTGGACTGAACGAACAGGGAGCCGGCATTTTTTGCCGGCTTTTTTGTTTTTTGTATTCGAGGGCCCTATCGCGGGCAAGCCCGCTCCTACAGGGGGGCGGTGTTTTTCTGCAGGCGCAGGCTTGCCTGCGATAGGGCCGGCAAGGCCATCACAAGGACCGAACCATGACCGATCAACCCTTGGCCCTCACCGTCGAGCAGGGCCTGCACGCCGAACAGGAACTGCTGGCCGCCGTCTGCCGTGGCGAGCGCGAAGCCGGCGTATTGTTCTGGCGCCCCACCGATCACGCCCTGGTGATGCCGCGGCGCATGAGCCGGCTGGATAACTTCGAGGCCGCCTGCGCCGAGCTGGCCATCGCCGGCTGGCCGGTGCTGCTGCGTGAAACCGGTGGCGAGCCGGTGCCGCAGTCGCACTCGACGGTGAATGTGGCGCTGGTCTACGTGGCGCCGCGCAGCGAAGGCGACCATGGCCGTATCGAAAATGCCTACGAACGCCTGTGCCTGCCGCTGTGCGAGGTACTGCGCGAGTGGGGTGGGGTGGCGTCGGTGGGAGAGATCGACGGCGCCTTCTGCGATGGCCGCTATAACGTCAACCTCAATGGCCGCAAGCTGGTGGGCACGGCCCAGCGCTGGCGCCAGGGCCTGGGCGGCAAGCGCCCGGTGGTGCTGGTACATGGCGCGCTGTTGCTGGACAACGAGCGCGAGTCGATGGTGGCGGCGGTCAACCGCTTCAACGAGTGCTGCGAGCTGGAGCAGCGTTGCCGGGCCGACAGCCATATCGCCCTGCACGAAGTGGCCCCTGCGGCGCCCTGGTTCGAGCGCCTGTCACAGGCTTACGCCGACGTCATCGCAGCGCTGCCTGCCGATTAACGGGTGCCGTAGACCACCATTGTCTTGCCCTTGACCTGCACCAGGCTGCGCTCTTCGAGGTCCTTGAGTACGCGGCCGACCATTTCCCGCGAGCAACCGACGATGCGGCCGATTTCCTGGCGGGTGATCTTGATCTGCATGCCGTCGGGGTGGGTCATGGCGTCGGGCTGCTTGCACAGGTCGAGCAGGCAGCGGGCCACGCGCCCGGTGACATCGAAGAAGGCCAGGTCGCCGACCTTGCGCGTGGTGTTGCGCAGGCGCTGGGCCATCTGGCTGCCCAGGGCGTAGAGGATGTCCGGGTCCTGGCGGCCGAGTTCGCGGAACTTGTCGTAGCTGATCTCGGCCACTTCGCATTCGGTCTTGGCTCGCACCCAGGCGCTGCGCTGGTGCTCCTGGCCGGCCGGCTCGAACAACCCCAGCTCGCCG
The DNA here is from genome assembly GCF_019139895.1 of Pseudomonas fakonensis. Taxonomy (GTDB): domain Bacteria; phylum Pseudomonadota; class Gammaproteobacteria; order Pseudomonadales; family Pseudomonadaceae; genus Aquipseudomonas; species Aquipseudomonas fakonensis. Next base: position 561,064 of record NZ_CP077076.1, read on the forward strand.
AAGAAGTCGCCGCTGTTGAGGTAGGCGATGATCATTTCGTGGCCGTCGTCGTCTTCGATGACGATGGTCACCGAGCCCTTGAGGATGAACGACAGCGTCTCTGCCCGGTCGCCGGCGCAGATGATGTTGCTCTTGGCGGCATAGCGACGGCGCTGGCAGTGGGCCAGGAGCTTGTCGATATTCTTGATCTTGGCGGGGAGAAGGACTGGGGAGACCATCACGAAATCCTGTTCGATGCGACGCATGGGCTTTTTATGGGCTGCCTGGCGGTGCATGCCAGCCAATTGGCGCCAGCTTATCAGACAGTACCGGGGGTATCGGCATAAAAGCGCCTTCTCTTGAGCTTTTCCGACAGCCTCACAAGGACTAAGCTGGCAGACTTTTACGAATTGTGGAGTGCGGGTAGATGAAGGCACGTATCCAGTGGGCCGGTGAAGCGATGTTCCTCGGCGAGTCGGGGAGCGGCCACGTGGTGGTCATGGACGGCCCGCCCGAAGCCGGTGGACGCAACCTGGGCGTGCGCCCGATGGAGATGCTGCTGCTTGGCCTGGGTGGCTGCAGCAGCTTCGACGTGGTGAGCATCTTGAAGAAATCGCGCCAGGCGGTGGAAAGTTGCGAAGCCTTCCTTGAGGCCGAGCGTGCCAGCGAAGACCCGAAGGTGTTCACCAAGATCCACATGAACTTCGTGGTCAAGGGCCGTGGGCTGAAAGAAGCTCAGGTCAAGCGCGCCGTGGAGCTGTCGGCCGAGAAGTACTGCTCGGCCTCGATCATGCTCGAGCGGGCCGGGGTGGAAATCACCCATGGCTATGAGATCGTCGAACTGGGTTGAGCGGTGCTGGCACCTGGCGGTCGGTCAGGTGCCTTGTTGACGGCGTGGCTCGGTAACCCGCAGCAGTGCCAGCCCTGGGGCAAGGGCGAGCAGCAACCAGGGCAGGTTGTAACCCAGCAGCCCGGCGATTTCTGTGGTGCTCCAGGTGTTGCCGAACGCATCGGCAAACAGCAGGCACTGCAGCCATGCAACCTGCGTGGCGCACAGCGCGAACAGCCCGGCCAGCCAGCGGCGGTTTTTGCAGAAAATGCCCGGCAGCATGAACAGCAATTGCCCCGGCACGGTGAAGATCAGCAGCTCCACCAGGCTGTTGCCATCGGGGGCGGCGATGTCGGGCAGCCTCAGGCTGAACGGTTCACCGAAGCTTGCGCCCAGCAAACAAACGAACAGATAGGCCACGGGGATCAGCCCGAGGCTTTGCAGCGCCCGGGTGGCGAGCAAGCGCAGGGTCACCGTTGCAATGCCGGCAGCAGGCGCAGCAGGCCGGCGGGCATCTTCGAGCGCAGCCTGGCGCTCAGCGCTTCACGGTGTTTCTGGTAGCGCACGCCCAGCGCGATGACGCCCAGACCGATCACCGTCAGTACCAGCGGGAACAGCAAGGAGTCGGCGAACACGTCGTAGGACAGGTAGCCCAGGTAGGCGGCCACGCCCATGGCGCCGAATACCATGAACACCGGCCGGCGCAATAGCACGGCCAGGGCCATCAGCCCCAGGTTGATCAGGCAGTAGAACAACTTGCCCCATTGGCTACCGCTGTCCATCAGCGTCAGCCCGCCCCAGAACGCGGCCAGCCCGGCCAGGTAACCCCAGAATGCATAGTCGCGCTGGGTGCGCCCGTCCACGGCAATGAATACCAGCAGCAGGCCCAGGCCGAACCATAACGACACCGTGCGGCGCTGGTCCCAGCTGAACACGTCGCCGTAGACCCATTCGCTCAAGTCCATGGACATGAACCACAGGGCCACGGCGATGGGCATGACGATGAACGGGAAGGGGATCAGGCGCAGCATCAGCAGGCCGGCCACCACGGTGGCGGCTTCCATCAGCAGCCAGCCGCCCTGCACGTAGGTGTAGTACTGGTGATAGTCGCCTTGCGCATCGTCCAGTGGCCACCAGCCGACCAGGCGTTGCACGGCAAACACCGCCAACGGCACGATGCTCACGGCCACGGCGGCCAGTACCCCGGCGGCAATCGGCTGCTGGCGCCGTTGCAAGGCCAGGGCGTACAGGGTGATGCCGGCAATGTAGAGCAGGGCAACGACGAGCAAGGCGATGTCGCCGATGCTCATCCAGGCCAGGGTCAGCAGCCAGCCCATGGCGCCCATGATCAGCAGGGCGCCGAAGTAGAAGGCCACATGGGCGAGCTGGAAGCTGCCGGCGGTTGCCGGTTGCTGGCGCAGGAAGTCCAGCAGGGCGCGGTCCTGGCCTGGTTGCAAGACACCTGCGCTTACTGCGCGTGCCAGGTCCTTGGCGTCGAAGCGTTCCATGCCGTGGGCCTCAGATGCGGTAGGTGCTCTTGGTCATGACCTTGGCCAGCAGGCTCATGCCGAAGCGCACCGGGGCGGGGAAGCGATAGCCACCGGCTTCGAGGGCGGATTCGGCGTGGTGCTCTTCGTCCACGCGCATCTGCTCGAGAATCGCCCGCGACTTGTTGTCGTTCTCGGGGATCTGCTCCAGGTGCTCGTCAAGGTGCTTGCACACCTGGTGTTCGGTGGCGGCGACGAAGCCCAGGCTGACCTTGTCGCTGACCAGCCCGGCGAGGGCGCCGATGCCGAACGACATGCCATAGAACAGCGGGTTGAGCACGCTGGGGTGGCTGTTGAGCTGGCGAATGCGCTGCTCGCACCAGGCCAGGTGGTCGATTTCTTCTTCTGCGGCATGCTCCATGGCCTTGCGTACCTGGGGCAGCTTGGCGGTCAGGGCCTGGCCCTGGTAGAGCGCCTGGGCGCAGACTTCACCGGTGTGGTTGATGCGCATCAACCCTGCGATGTGGCGGGACTGTTGCTCGTCGAGCTCGGCATCGGGCTGGATGATTGCTGGCGACGGGCGGGAAGGTTGGCCGCTGAAGGGCAGCAAGGTGCGCATGGCGGTATCGGCCTGCAGCAACAAGCGGTCGAGCGGGGAGTAGTGACGTTCGGTGGCCATCGGGCACCTCCGCTGAAGTGATGCCCGACAGTCTACCTCAAACCCTGTGAGGGGGCTTGCCCTGGGTCAGCCCGGCGGCCAGTTCATCTGGCGCTGGCCAAGCACGTGCATGTGGATGTGGTAGACGGTCTGGCCGCCCTTGGGGTTGCAGTTCATGACCACCCGGAAGCCCTCTTCGCAGCCTTGCTCGACGGCCAGGCGCTGGGCGGTGAACAGGATGTGGCCGGCCAGGGCCTTGTCCTCTTCGGTCAGGTGGTTGAGGGTGGGGATGTGTTTCTTGGGGATGACCAGGAAGTGGACCGGCGCCGCGGGGGCGATATCCTTGAAGGCGAGGATCTGGTCGTCTTCGTAGATGATATCCGCCGGGATTTCCCGGTTGATGATTTTGAGGAATAGATCGTCCACAGCACGTGCTCCATGGTGAGTGTGGGCCCGAGTGTACTTAAGGCGGGGGGCGCTCGCCCAGTGCTTATTCCAGGCCCGCCGGGCAGTAGCGGCGGTGGATGCGGCCTGCCAGCTTGCGTGCCAGCCAACGTGGCAGCAGGCGCGGGGCGAAGGCCAGCCAGCGGTTGCGCTGGCCGGGGATTATGAGCGCGCGGTTTTTGGCCAGGGCGCGCACGGTGTACAGCGCGATCTCCTCGGGGCTGGGGCTGTTGCCATCCAGGCGCGGAATGGGGCGCTTTGCGGAGCGCACCGGCCCCGGGCACAGCACCGAAACCTTGATGCCGGTGCGGCGTAGCTCTTCGCGCAGCGCTTCGCTGAAGCTCAGCACGTAGGCCTTGCTTGCCGCGTAGGCGGCCATCCACGGGCCCGGCGCAACCCCGGCCAGCCCGGCGACGTTGAGGATCTGCCCGCCACCCTGCACTGCCATGAGGTTGCCGATGGCATGGCAGAGGCGGCTCAAGGCGAGGATGTTGACCTCCAGCAGGTCCTGCTCGTCGGCCCATTCGTGGGCGAGGAACGGGCCGTAGGTGCGCTGGGCCGCGCAGTTGACCAGCAGGTCGATGCGCCGTTCGCCTTCTTCCAGCTCGAGCACGAAGCCGGACAGGCGCAGCGGCTGGCTGAGGTCGCAGGCGCGCAGCAGCACCTCGACGCCGAAGCGTTGCGCCAGTTCGATGGCCACCGGCTCCAGCGTTTCGCGCTGGCGTGCCACCAGGATCAGGTTGCGCCCGCGCCGCGCCAGGGCCTCCGCCAGGGCCAGGCCCAGGCCGCTGGAAGCGCCGGTGATCATGGCGTAACGGGTCATGCGCGGCTCCTGGGGGCGTGAGGGGCGCTTAGTGTACAGGCTGGCGTTTTTGCTACAAGACGTTGCCGCGCAGCTGGTTGGTACGTTTCAGCGCGGCCTGGTATTCGCCCTCCAGGCGCTGGATCAGCTCTTCTGTGGTGGGCAGGTCATCGATGCCGCCGACGCCCTGGCCGGCAGACCAGACGGTTTTCCAGGCCTTGGCCTCTTCGTCCAGCGGCTTGAGTTTGCCGGCCTCGTGGCTTTTCAGCGTGGCCAGGTCGTAGCCGGCCTGCTCCAGGCTTTGGCGAAGGAAGCTGGCGGGGATGCCCGAGACCGCGGGAGTGTGCACGATGTCGGCGGCAGCCGCGCCGAGAATCATCTGTTTGTATTCGTCCTGTGCGTGGCTTTCACGGGTGGCGATGAAGCGTGTGCCCATGTAGCCCAGGTCGGCGCCCAGCAGCTGGGCGGCGAGCAGCTCATGGCCGTGGTTCAGGCAACCGGCCAGCAGCAGGGTCTTGTCGAAGAACTGGCGAATCTCGGCTACCAGGGCGAACGGGCTCCAGGTGCCGGCATGGCCACCGGCACCGGCGGCCACGGCAATCAACCCGTCGACGCCGGCCTCGGCGGCCTTTTCGGCGTGGCGGCGGGTAGTCACATCGTGGAACACCAGGCCGCCGTAGGCATGCACGGCGTCGACCACTTCCTTCACGGCGCCCAGGCTGGTGATCACGATGGGGACCCGGTGTTCGACACACAGTGCCAGGTCGGCCTGCAGCCTGGGGTTGCTGGGGTGCACGATCAGGTTGACGGCATAGGGGGCTGGCGCCTGCAACTGTGCCAGGCCCGCCTCGATTTCCTCCAGCCAGGCCTTGAAACCTGCGCTGTCGCGCTGGTTGAGGGCCGGGAAGCTGCCCACCACGCCATGGGCGCAGCAGGCCAGAACCAGTTGCGGGTTGGAGATCAGGAACATCGGCGCGGCCACCAGGGGCAGGCGCAGGCGCTGTTCGAGCGAGGCGGGCAAGGGCATGGGGTTACTCCTGTAAACGATGGGCAATATTCAGAACGGCTTGACCACCACCAGAATGGCGATGCCCAGCAGAATCAGCACCGGCACTTCGTTGAACCAGCGGTAGTACACGTGGCTGCGGGTGTTGGTGCCGGCGGCGAAGCGTTTGCGCTGGGCGCCGCACATGTGATGGTAGACGGTGAGCACGGCCACCAGGGTGAGCTTGGCGTGCAGCCAGCCCTGGCTCAGCCAGCCGGGGTTGAGGTAGAGCATCCAGCCGCCGAACACATAGGTGGCGATCATCGCCGGGTTCATGATGCCGCGGTACAGCTTGCGCTCCATGGTGATGAAGCGGTCCAGGCTGATGCTGTCGCTGCTCTGGGCGTGGTAGACGAACAGGCGCGGCAGGTAGAACAGGCCGGCGAACCAGCAGACCACGCTGACGATATGCAGCGCTTTGATCCATAGATAAAGCATGAACGGTTCCTTCAGGTTTTCACGGTCGTCCGAATAGTAGTGGCCAGGCGCCGAAGGGTCATGCAGAGAGTTGTTACAGACGCCTTGCGCCCCTATTATCGTGCGCTTTCCAGTCGGCTCGTTGATAAGGGGCAAGCGTTATGATCAAGGTCGGTATCGTCGGCGGCACGGGGTACACCGGTGTCGAACTGCTGCGTCTGCTGGCGCAGCACCCACAGGCGGAAGTTGCGGTCATTACCTCGCGTTCCGAGGCGGGTGTGGCGGTTGCCGACATGTACCCGAACCTGCGCGGCCACTATGACGGGCTGTGCTTCAGCGTGCCGGACAGCAAAGCCCTCGGCGCTTGCGACGTGGTGTTCTTCGCCACCCCGCACGGCGTGGCCCATGCCTTGGCCGGCGAGCTGCTGGCGGCCGGCACCAAGGTCATCGACCTGTCTGCGGATTTCCGCCTGCAGGATGCGGTGGAGTGGGGCAAGTGGTACGGCCAGCCCCATGGCGCGCCAGAGCTGCTGGCTGACGCGGTGTACGGCCTGCCGGAGGTCAACCGCGAGAAAATCCGCCAGGCGCGCCTGATTGCCGTGCCGGGCTGCTACCCGACCGCCACCCAGCTGGGCTTCCTGCCGCTGCTGGAAGCGGGCCTGGCCGACCCGTCCCGGCTGATTGCCGACTGCAAGTCGGGTGTCAGCGGCGCCGGCCGTGGTGCTGCGGTGGGTTCGCTGTTCTGCGAAGCCGGCGAGAGCATGAAGGCCTATGCGGTCAAGGGCCACCGCCACTTGCCGGAAATCAGCCAGGGCCTGCGCCTGGCGGCAGGCAAGGATATCGGCCTGACCTTCGTGCCGCACCTGACGCCGATGATCCGTGGCATCCACGCCACGCTGTACGCCAATGTCGTCGACACCTCGGTCGACCTGCAGGCGCTGTTCGAGAAGCGTTATGCCAATGAACCGTTCGTCGATGTGATGCCGGCCGGCAGCCACCCGGAAACCCGCAGTGTGCGTGGTGCCAACGTGTGCCGAATTGCCGTTCATCGCCCGCAGGGCGGCGACCTGGTGGTGGTGCTGTCGGTCATCGACAACCTGGTCAAGGGCGCGTCGGGGCAGGCGGTGCAGAACCTCAACATCCTGTTCGGCCTGGACGAACGCATGGGCCTGTCCCACGCCGGCCTGCTGCCGTAAGCGCAGGTTGCACGAGAAGGCCCGCCGAGTGCGGGCCTTTTCATTGGGGGCGACCAAAGCCGCACAATTCTTGACCGATTTTCTCGGACAAGCGGATAATACGCCCCATCGAGTTTTATGGCGGCACCACGCCGGGAGAATCAGCATGAGCGTCGAAACCTTCACCCCCACGGCTTTGGAGTTCACCCCAGGCGCTGCCCACAAGGTGAAGACCCTGGTCAGCGAAGAGGGCAATGAGCGCCTGAAACTGCGCGTCTTCGTCACCGGCGGCGGTTGCTCGGGCTTCCAGTACGGCTTCACCTTCGATGAGGACGTGGCTGATGACGACACCATCGTCGAGCGCGAGGGCGTGGCGCTGGTGGTCGACCCGATGAGCTACCAGTACCTGGCTGGCGCCGAAGTGGACTACCAGGAAGGTCTGGAAGGTTCGCGTTTCGTGATCAAGAACCCTAACGCCACCACCACCTGCGGGTGCGGTTCGTCGTTCTCGATCTGATCGGCAGGCTGTAATGCAAAACGCCGCGCAATTGCGCGGCGTTTTGCATTTTGCGGTTTGCTTACGCGGGGTAAATGGCGCCGAGGATTCGCAGCCCTTTGGCGGCGGTGACGCTCGGGCGGTTGGCAGGGATGCCATCGAGGCAGCAGTGGGCCAACCAGGCGAAGGCCATGCCCTCGACCCAGTCCGGGTCGACGCCGTGGGCCGCGGTGCTGGCGACCTGGGCTGCCGGTAGCAGCGTGCCCAGGCGGGCCATCAAGGCGGCGTTGCGCGCGCCGCCACCGCATACCAGCAGCGCTTCGGTGCCCTGCTGGGCCTGGCGCAACGAATCGACGATGCTGCGGGCGGTGAGTTCGAGCAGGGTGGCCTGTACGTCTTCGTCGCGGTACTGCGGCAACTGCGCGAGGTGGCCATCCAGCCATGGCAGGTTGAATACCTCGCGGCCGGTGCTCTTCGGGCCGCTGCCGGCGAAGAACGGGTCGCTCAACAGGCTGTTCAGCAAGTCGGCTTGAGGAGTGCCGCTGGCTGCCCAGCTGCCCCCGGCGTCATACACCTGGCCGCGCTTGCGCTCGATCCAGGCATCCATCAGTACGTTGCCAGGGCCACAGTCGAAGCCGTGCACTGGTTGGTCCTGTTCGATCAGGCTGAGGTTGCTGAAACCACCCACGTTCAATACTGCCAGGCGTTGGCCGATGTGGCCGAACAGCGCTTCATGGAAGGCTGGCACCAAGGGTGCGCCCTGGCCGCCGGCCGCCACGTCGCGGCGGCGGAAGTCGCCGACTACGCAGATGCCGGTAAGCTCGGCCAGCAGGGCCGGGTTGCCGATTTGCACGGTGAAGCCGCGGGCGGGTTCGTGGCGGATGGTCTGGCCGTGGCTGCCGATGGCGCGGATGGCGTCGGCCTGCAGGCCTTGTTTGCCGAGCAGGTGGTTGATGCCTTCGGCAGCCAGGGTTGCCCAGCGGTTTTCTGCCAAGGCTGCGCGGGCGATTTCGTCCGGGCCGCTGGCGCACAGGGCGAGCAGGGCCTGGCGCAGGTCGGCCGGCATGGGGATGTAATGAGTGGCGAGCAGCCGGGGCTGCTCGTGCTGTTCGATCAGGGCGATGTCCAGGCCGTCGAGGCTGGTGCCGGACATCACCCCTATATAAAGCGCCATGGGTCAGCGCTTGTTGGCGGCGAGCAGGGTGGCCTTTTCCTGGTCCATACGGGCGATCAGGGGCTGGCTCTGCTGGTTGAAGCGGGCGCGCTCGGCCTTGGCGATCGGGTCGGCCATCGGCACCTTCTGGCTCAACGGGTCGACGTGCACACCGTTGACCTGGAACTCGTAGTGCAGGTGCGGGCCGGTAGACAGGCCGGTGGTGCCGATGTAGCCGATCACCTGGCCCTGCTTGACCATGCTGCCGGTCTTGATGCCCTTGGCGAAGCCTTGCATGTGGCCGTACAGCGTCTTGTAGGCGTTGCCGTGGGCGATGATCACGGTATTGCCGTAACCGCCACGGCGGCCGGCCAGCTCGATGCGGCCATCGCCGGCTGCCTTGATCGGTGTGCCGCGTGGGGCGGCGTAGTCGACGCCCTTGTGGGCGCGGATCTTGTTCAGGATCGGGTGCTTGCGGCCTGCGGAGAAACGCGAACTGATGCGGGCGAAGTCTACCGGGGTACGGATGAACGCCTTGCGCAGGCTGTTGCCGTCGGCGGTGTAGTAGTTGGTGTTGCCCTGCTTGTTGGTGTAGCGCACGGCGGTGTAGGTCTTGCCGCGGTTGGTGAAGCGCGCGGAGAGGATGTTGCCGGTGCCGACCACCTTGCCGTCGATCATCTTCTGCTCGTAGACCACGTCGAATTCGTCGCCAGGGCGGATGTCCTGGGCGAAGTCGATGTCGTAGCCGAGGATGCGCGCCATGTCCATGGTCATGCTGTGGGACAGGCCGGCGCGCTGGGCGGAAGCCGACAGCGAGCTTTTGATCACGCCATGGGCGTAGGCAGTGCGCACCACAGGCTTGGTGACTTCGCGATCGAAGCTGTAGCCCTTGTCGGTGCGGGTCAGGCGGATGCTCTCGAGGGTGCTGACCTGGCTGTGCAGGCTGGCCAGTTGGCCGTCCTTGTCCAGTTCGAACTGCAGCACCTGGCCATGCTTGAGCTGGCTGAACTGCTTGGCCTGCTTGTTGCTGGCCAGCACGTCGTGGACCACGTTGGCCGGTAGGCCGACCTTGTTGAACAGGGTGGAGAGGGTGTCACCGCGGGCAACCACCACTTCGCGGTGGCCGGGGGCCTTGTCTTCCTGTTTGGCGACGGCTGCGGGCTCGGCTTTTTTGTCGGCGGTTTGTGCCTGGTCGCCTTCGATCTGGGCGAACGGCGAGTCGCTGTTCTGTTGAGCTTGCACCAGCGGAGCGGCGCGGGATTCGTCCTTGAGTTGCTCGGACGGGCTTTCCAGCTCGAGGTTCAGGGTGGTTTTCTTGGCTTCCACTTCACTGGAAGGGAACACCAGCAGGGCCAGGCTGAGCAGCGCGGCAATGCCGCTGGCGGCCAACAGATGGCTTTTCGGATAAAGCGGGGGCGCTTTAGGCGTTTCGTTGGTCATAGATAAGGTGACTTTGAAAAAGGTGAAATGGAAAAGATGAATGACATGATGAAGATGAAATAACTGTATAAAATATAACCAAATCCATTCTCACGCAAGGGCGCGTAGACGTTACGCTACGCTGTTCGGGTCACATTCCTTTGCGAAACTTGTATTTGATGGCCGATCTTGTATGGTTGGCTCCCCTTGAATCTGAGCCTTGCGGGTCTGTCTATGAAGTCGGTTGAAGAGCAGCTGGCGCTTATCAAGCGCGGTGCGGAAGAGGTATTGGTCGAGTCTGAACTGGTGGAGAAGCTCAAGCGCGGCCAACCACTGCGCATCAAGGCGGGCTTCGACCCTACTGCGCCTGACCTGCACCTGGGGCACACGGTGCTGATCAACAAGCTGCGCCAGTTCCAGGAACTGGGCCATCAGGTGATCTTCCTGATCGGCGATTTCACCGGCATGATCGGTGACCCGAGCGGCAAGAGCGCCACCCGCCCGCCGCTGACCCGCGAACAGGTGCTGGACAACGCCGAGACGTATAAACAGCAGGTGTTCAAGATTCTCGACCCGGCCAAGACCGAAGTCGCGTTCAACTCCACCTGGATGGACACGCTGACCCCGGCCGATTTCATTCGCCTGGCGTCGCAGTACACCGTTGCGCGCATGCTTGAGCGTGATGACTTCGACAAGCGTTACACCACCAACCAGCCGATCGCGATCCATGAGTTCCTCTATCCGCTGGTGCAGGGTTACGACTCGGTAGCGCTGAAGGCTGACGTCGAACTGGGCGGTACCGACCAGAAATTCAATCTGCTGATGGGTCGCGAGCTGCAGCGCGCCTATGGGCAGGAGGCGCAGAACATCGTCACCATGCCGCTGCTCGAAGGGCTGGATGGCGTGAAGAAGATGTCCAAGTCGCTGGGCAATTATGTCGGCATCCAGGAAGCCCCTGGGGTGATGTACAGCAAGCTGGTGTCGATTCCGGATACCTTGATGTGGCGTTACTTCGAGCTGCTGAGCTTCCGTTCGATGGGAGAGATCGAGCAGTTCCGGGCGGATGTCGCCAATGGCGCCAACCCGCGTGACATCAAGATCAAGCTGGCCGAAGAGATTGTGGCGCGTTTCCATGGTGAGGAGGCTGCGGCCAATGCTCACCGCGCTGCGGGTAACCGCATGAAGGAAGGCGAGCTGCCGGAAGACCTGCCGGAGATCGAGGTGGCTGCGGCTGAAAATCTGCCGATCGCGGCGGTGTTGAATCGGGCTGGCCTGGTGAAGAACTCGGCACAGGCGCGGGATCTGCTGGCGGGTGGTGCGGTCAAGGTTGATGGTGCTGTGGTTGATCGTGACTTCATGTTCGTTCTGGGTGCGACCCATGTGTGCCAGGCGGGCAAGAAGGCGTTTGGCAGGGTTACGCTGAAGGCTGAGTAGTTGGCGGCGGTGTAGCTATATAGAAGCGGGGAGGCCGAGAGGCCTCCCCGTTTTGTTTTTTTGCCTCCTATATTCCTATATAGAGGCGGGGCTGACTGG